>NZ_JBHXQO010000008.1:0-55557 GCF_042717135.1 Streptomyces sp. NPDC058620 | reverse complement strand
GCTCATGCACGTGCCTTTTTGTTCCTTTAACTGGGTGTTATTGGGGTTCGGGTTGGGGGCGGTCGGGCGTTCGGTCCGGACCCCCCCCTTCCCGTTGCCCCCGCCTCCTTACCCCTTCTTCCTCTTCGTCGCCTTCTTCGCCTCCAGCTCCGGGCTCAGCAGCAGCGTGCGCAGCTGTTCACGGCCGAGCGGCGGCGTCTTGCGGGCCGGCCCTGCGAGCGGTCGCCCCCGGATACCGGCGCTGTCGCGGAGCTCTTCCCGTACGCAGCCGGCGCGGGGCGGCGCCGGGAGGCCGTGAAACGGGCGAGCAGCGCGGCATCGTCATCGGTCCGCATTTCCGCACCACCCCACACGCCCGTGCTACTTGACCGCGAGCACCAGACTGTCCGACGGCGAGGCCCATACGGTGCGCGCCTCGGCGAATCCCGCCTCGCGCAGGGTGCGGGCGTGCCACTGCGCGGACGGCATGTCGCCGTCGGCGTGCTCACCGTAGATCCCGAACCGCTCGGCGGTCGGCGCGGCGAGCACCGGGTCCTTGGCGGCGAGGGCCCACCAGTCGGCCCAGTCGAGGACACCCGCAGCCTTGGCGCGGTCCATCCCGGCATGGCGGTGGGCACGCTCGGCCGCGTTGATACGCGGGGTCTCGCCGTCGATCATCCGGTCCGCGTTCATGAACAGCCCCCCGTCCCGCACGAGTTGGCCGATGCGCCCGTACAGTGCGGCCAGCGGCTCGCTGTGCAGCCAGTGCAGCGCGGTGGCGGTCAGGACGGCATCGTAGGCATCGAAGGGGAGCCGCTCCGCCCAGGAGGGGTCCTTGAGGTCGGCGGTGACGAAGGTGACCCGGTCGTCGCCCTCGAAGGTGCCGCGGGCGATCGCGAGCAAGGCCGGGTCGAGGTCGACACCCGTACTGGTCGCCTTCGGGAACCGCTTGAGGAGCCGGTCCGTGATACTTCCCGTACCGCACGCCAGGTCGAGCACGCGCGGTTCGGGCCCCACCACGGCCTCGACCATGTCCAGCATCACCCGGAACCGCTCCTCGCGGTCCGGCATGTACCACTCCTGCTGCCGGTCCCAGCTCGCCTGCCACGCCGGCCAGTCAGCACCGGTCACTGTGTCCGTCACCCGAACCTCCACGTCCTACCCGTAATACCCAATTGCGACGACCACCTATTACACTGGTCGACGCATCGACCTTAGACCGACGCCGTAAGGACTACAAGTGGAACTGGCCTATTACTCGGACTACGCCGTGCGCCTGGTCAACACCGAGGAGCCGGCCCGCAACAAGGACGCCCTCACCTCGGTCGACTCCGTCCGCGAGCTCTTCGGCGCCAACGCGCAGGCCGCGCGGCGGGCCACGGACGCGGACGTGACGCGGTTCCGGTCGGTACGGGCGAGGCTGCGCGCGGTCTTCGAGGCGGCCGACGGCGGCGACGAGACCCTCGCGGTCGACCTGCTCAACTCACTGCTGCTGGAATTCCCGGTGAGCCCGCAGATCTCCGGCCACGACACCCGGGACGAGGACGGCAAGCCGGACTGGCACATGCACCTGGCGGACCACCCCTCGAACGCGACGGCCGGTTACGCCGCGATCGCGGTGATGGGCCTCGCCTTCCACCTCACCTCGCACGGAGTGGACCGGCTCGGCCTGTGCGAGGCCGCGCCCTGCCGCAACGCCTACCTCGACACCTCGACCAACCGCTCACGGCGCTACTGCTCGGACCGCTGCGCCACCCGGGCCAACGTGGCCGCCTACCGGGCCCGCAAG
This sequence comes from Streptomyces sp. NPDC058620, assembly GCF_042717135.1. Lineage (NCBI taxonomy): Bacteria > Bacillati > Actinomycetota > Actinomycetes > Kitasatosporales > Streptomycetaceae > Streptomyces > Streptomyces sp. NPDC058620. The sequence continues at coordinate 53,789 of NZ_JBHXQO010000008.1, read as the reverse complement.
CGCCTGGAGACCGAGCGGTCGGCGGATACGGGCCTCAGCGCGGACGCCGCCCAGCCCAGCACGCCGAACACCGACCTCTGATCCTTCTTCAGCGGCCGGTAACGGGCCCGCACCCGGGCCAGCACCAGTTCCTCGGGCACCGTCCCGTAGTCCGTGCTGTCCCCGCCCGCGAACGTGTTGTCACCGAGCACCCACCAGCCGGCCCCGCGGCGCTCGGCGGCACGCTTCACGACCAGCAGATCCTGCTGGAAGGGATGCCGCAGGATCACCACGTCCCCCGGGCGCACGGGCGCCCCGAACTGCACCAGCAGCCAGTCCCCGTGGTAGAGCGTGGGCACCATCGAAGGCCCCGTCACCTCCACCACCTGAAACCGCACCCGCGCCGCCCTTCCTCGCCCCGGCCCCTGTGTCAGCCCCGGCATCTCCCTGGCACCTCCCGGTCCGTCCTCCAGTACACGCCACCCACGCGCTCCGTACATTCGGCCACTGGTCCCATCCTCACCCCGGACTTTTGGCCTAAGCCCATGGGGGCACCCGCAAAAACCCGGGTCCCACGGAGTAATGTCCCACCTGAGAAGACGATCACGAGGAAGGACAGCTCCATGCTTTCCCGCCTGTTTGCCCCCAAGGTGAAGGTCAGCGCACACTGCGACCTGCCCTGCGGTGTGTACGACCCGGCCCAGGCCCGCATCGAGGCGGAGTCCGTCAAGGCCGTCCAGGAGAAGTACCAGGCCAACGAGGACGCGGACTTCCGCACGCGCGCCGTTCTGATCAAGGAACAGCGTGCCGAGCTCGCGAAGCACCACGTCTCGGTGCTCTGGAGCGACTACTTCAAGCCCCCGCACTTCGAGAAGTACCCGGAGCTGCACCAGCTGGTCAACGACACCCTGAAGGCGCTCTCCGCGGCCAAGGGCTCGAACGACCCGGCGACGGGCCAGAAGGCTCTGGACCTGATTGCCCAGATCGACGCCATCTTCAAGGAGACCAAGAAGGCTTGATCACCGGTCAGGCGGCCCGCCCCGCGGTTTCGCGGGGCGAATCGCCTGCTGTGTCCGCACCCGGTCCGCAGGCCGCCGAGAACGGCGACCATGGCGGACCGGGTGCGGTCGTTTCCGGGCATCCCTCAAGGCCCTCGCCGTGCACCTCACCGCGTCCACGACGGCGGCGCTCACGCTCGCCCACCGGCGTCTGGCGCGCACGCTGCGGGACGCCCCCGGGACGTGGCGCACCGGCAGCACGCCCCGGGGTCCCTCAGCTGCCCGCCGGCAAGTGCCGGTAACTGTCCGGGTTCTCGTCCAGATAGGTGGCGAAGCTCTTGGCGGGGTGGCCGGTGAGGACCGGTACGGCGTCCGAGACGGTGTCCATCTCACCCGCCGCGATCGCCTCGTACGAGGTCACCCAGCCTGCCACTTCCCAGTCCTCGGCGCCGTACGAGGCACGGGAGGCGTACGCCTCCTCCGTGGTCTCGGGGACGTAGCGGACGGGGCGGCCGGTGCGGCGGGCGAGTTCCTCGGCCGCCTCTGCGAGCGTGAACGCCTCCGGCCCCGTGAGGTCGTACGTGGCGTCGTCATGCGTGGTGCCCTCGTCGAGCAGGACGGCCGCGGCGGCGTCCGCGATGTCCTCGTGCGCTACCGCGGCCACCCGGCCGTCGCCGCCCGGCCCCCGCAGAACACCGTCCGCGCCCGTCATCGCCGGAAGCGCGGCGAGATACCAGCTGTCGCGCAGGAAGGTGCGGCGCACATCGGCCACCCGGATGTGCGCCTCGGTGTGCCAGTGGTCGCGCGCGAAGGTGAACGTCGCGTCGGGGGCCGCGCCGAGGAACGACACGTACACGATCCTCTCCACGCCCACGGCCACCGCCGCGTCCACGGCCGTGGTGTGCTCGCGCACCCGGTCCCGGCTCTCGTGCGCGGAGACGAGGAAGAGCGTGTGCGCGCCGTCGAGGGCGCGGCGCATCGCCTCGCCGTCACCGTACGAGGCGGGCGGGGCCGCGTCGGCGCCGGGCAGGTCGGGCAGCTTGGACGGGTCGCGGCCGAGGAGCCGTACGGGGACGCCGGTCCGGACGAGCCGCCGGGCGACCCGTCCGCCGACCGCGCCGCTCGCACCGGTCACCGCGATGAGGGGGCCGTTCACTGGAGGTCGTTGTCCTTTCGTTGCCACGGGAGCACGTCCACGACCGCGTCCACCGGGACCGGCCCGTAGATGTGCGGGAACTCCTCGCCGCCTGGTGCCATCACCTCGTACCGCACGGGCGCCGTGAGCCGGCCGGTGTCGATGACCAGCACCACCAGGCCCTCGTCGTCGTCCCCGTACAGCATCTTGGCCACGCCGGGGAGCTGGTGGGGCAACGAGCAGTGGATGAAGCCCTCCTCGTGGAGGGTCCGGCCGCGGGTGGACATCTCGTACGTCCCGGTTTCGCGGGCCGCCTCCCAGAGAGGGGCTTCGGTGAGGTGCAGCAGGTGCTGAGACGGTGAGGCCATCGGACCACGCTAACGGCCCGCCCCCGCCCGGGCCGCGACGCGGCCTGCGCGCCGCGGCGAATGCCGCCCCGTCGGCCCCTCGGCGGGCCCGTCCGTTCAGCCGGCCAGCAGCTTCGCCTCCAGCTGCGGGTCCAGACCGACCTGGGGACGGTCCGGCCGCTGCGGTGCCACGCCGCCCCGCTCGACGAGCCACGTCCAGGTGTCGGCGACCGTCTCGCCCACCGGCCGGCAGCGCAGTCCTGCCGCGTGCGCCTTGGTGACGTCGCCCTGGTGCAGGGTGTCGTACAGCTCCCCGGCGGGCAGCCAGACCGGCAGGTCGCTCCAGGGCTCGACGCCCGCCGCGAGCAGCGTGTCCGGGTCGGTCCAGCGCAGACCGGCGTCGGAGCCGGTGACCCTCACACAGGCGTCGAGCAGCTCCCCCATGGTGGTGTGACCGGGGTGACTGACGGTGTTGTACGCCCCGTGGCGCCCGTCGGCCGCGGCGTCCAGGAGCCACCTCGCCAGGTCGCGGGCGTCGATGTACTGGAGGCCGGCGTCCCGCGGGCCCGGTGCGATCACCGGACCGCCGCGGGCGATCCGTCCCAGCCACCAGGGCAGCCGGCCGATGTTCTCCCCCGGGCCGATGATGAGACCCGCCCGGCCAAGAAGGACGCGGTCGTCGCCGAAGGCGTCGAGTGCGGCCAGTTCGCCGCCGCGCTTGGCCAGGGCGTACGAGACGTCCCCGCCGGCGTCGGGCGAGGCACCCTCCACCAGGGGGCCGTCCTCCGCCAGACCGGCCGGCGTGGGGTAGTCGTACACCGAACGGCTGGACACGTACGTGTAGTGCCCCGCCCGGCCGGAGAGCAGCCGGGCGGCGTCCCGGACGGCCGAGGGCGCGCCGCTCCAGGTGTCGACGACCAGGTCCCAGCTCCCCTCGGCCAGGGCGGCGAGGCCGCCCTCGGCGGTGCGGTCGCCGGTCAGGGCGGTGGTCCCGGGGGGCGGCGCGTGGTGGCCCCGGTGGAACACCGTGACCTCCCAGCCCCGGGCCTGCGCGTCTTCGGTGACGGCACGTCCGACGAATTCCGTCCCACCCAGCATCAAGATCTTCATACGGGCGACTGTGCATGGGGGGTGGCCGGTTGGGAACGGCTCCTCGCTACGGGCAGAATCCGCCTCCCGTACGGCGGTGTGTGCTGTACGGAACCGGAGAACGCCCGGGCCGGCGTGCTCGGGCCGCGGCGGGGGGCGCTCGGCGGGCGCGGCGGCCGGCAGCGTGTCAGGGCGTGCGGGCGAGCGGGCTGCGGTGGCGCACCAGCCACTGGTGGTAGGAGGCCGCCCCCAGGGCCGCCTCGCGGTATGCCGCCTCCAGTTCCCCGTACACCACGGCCGTGTCGGTCCCCGGCCGGGAGACCAGGAGCAGTCGTACGGCGAGGGGGTCGTCGCGCAGCGGGCGGATCGCCATGTCCTCGCGCGGGCCGGAGGTGGGCTGGCAGGGGGCGACCACCTCGCCGAGGACGACCAGGGAGGCCGCGGTGAGGTAGTCGCCGTGCAGGACGGGCGGGTCGAGCCCGGCGGCACCGAGGACCCTGCGTACGCCGTCCCACTCGCCGTCCACCGTGGGGTCGACCATCCACCGGTCGGTGGCCAGGTCACCGAGGTCCACCACGGGGCAGGCGGCCGCCGGGTGGTCCCGGGCCAGCGAGATGAACTGCGGTTCCCGGTCCAGGAGTACGCGCTGGCGCAGACCGTCGGGGATGGCGAGCGGGGAGCCCTCCACCTCATGGACGAAGGCGACGTCGAGGCGGCCCGCCTCGACGCTGCGGAGCAGGGCGTGGGCCGACACGTCGACGCGCAGCGAGATGTCGGTCCCGGGCAGTCCGACCCGGAGTCTGCGCAGCCAGCCGCCGATGACCCGGCTCGCGGTGGCGCCGATGCGCAGGAGCGGGCCGCCGTCCCTGGCCGCCTCGGCCTCCGCCAGGGCCTCGCTGACGAGTTCACTCATGCCGTCGACGAGGGGGCGGGCCCGGCTGAGGACGGACGCGCCCAGCAGGGTGGGCCGGCAGCCGGTACGTTCGCGGCGGAACAGTTCGGCGCCCAGGGCATTCTCGATCCGCCGCAACTGAGTCGTCAGCGAGGGCTGGCTGACGCCGAGCTGCCGGGCCGCGCGGTGCAGGCTACCCGTGTCCGCGATGGCGCAGAGCGCCCTGAGGTGCCTCACCTCAAGCTCCATGCTGCGAGGGTAGGGCGGCCGTACCGGCTCGCACCAGACGTCCCAACCGCACCAAAGGGCGGCAATTCAGCGGCTGTTGGGGCAGCCGCCGTGTGGTGGTCGCGTGCGGCCCGTATTCCGGCGATAGGGCGGCGCTATCGCCCGTTGGCATCATCCGCGGCGGCCCCGCGCGCCCCCACACTCTCTCCGTACCGCACCCGTACCGAGTCCGCACACCGGACAGGTTCGCCCTCCTGGCCGGCCTGAAGGTGCGTCGGACGCCGATCAGCGGACGGGTTCATCGGACAGCTAGGAGAGCCCCCCATGAGACATCTCCGTACCTCCTTCGTGTCGGCTGCCGTCGGCCTCGGCCTCGGCCTCGTCGCCGCTCTGGGCACGACCGCGACCGCCGCCGACCCAGCATCCGCCACCTCCCCCACCACCTCGTCGACGGCGTCGCAGGGCTATGCCGCCTACGCCGGATCGAGTGAGAACGCCGCCGCGAACCGGGCGTTCCACCAGGCCGTCATGAAGTCCGTCGCCGAGAAGCGGGCGGCCAACCCCGGCGCCGCCGCCGTCACGGTCGTCTACAACGCCGCCAACGCGCCGACCTTCCGCAGCCAGATAGCCAGCAGCACCCGCATCTGGAACGGCTCGGTCTCCAACGTCAGGCTCCAGGAGGGCTCGAACGCCGACTTCACGTACTACGAGGGCAATGACTCCCGCGGTTCGTACGCGAGCACCGACGGGCACGGCCGCGGCTACATCTTCCTGGACTACCGGCAGAACCAGCAGTACAACTCGACGCGCGTCACGTCCCACGAGACCGGGCACGTGCTCGGCCTCCCGGACCACTACACCGGGCCGTGCAGCGAGCTGATGTCCGGCGGCGGTCCCGGCACGTCCTGCACCAACGCCTACCCGAACGCGGCGGAGCGCTCGCGGGTGAACTACCTCTGGCAGAACGGCTTCGCGGCCGCCCTGGCCCGCGCCACTTCCTGACGGACTGCCCCGCAGTCCTGACGCGAGGGGCCGCTCCCGATCGGGAGTGGCCCCTTGTCGGGCAGCGGGTCCGGCGCTGTCGCCGCGGGCGGCGGGGGTGGCGGAGGCCGGTGCCTCTCGTGCGGGTCAGGCGTGTTCCAGGGGGAACGCACCCCGGTGCCCGGTGCCCGCGCCTTCCGCCGGCCGCGCCTCGAACTCCTGGCAGCTCCATATCTCCTGGACGAAACCGGTGCGCCGGTCCCACAGTTCGGCGACGTCGCCGCCGTCAGCGGCGCCCCGGTATGCCTCCTTGGCGCCGCGGAAGCAGGCAAGGGCGCCGGAGAGCCCGCGGACCGGAACCGGGAAGTAGTCGGAGAACGCGCAGGCGATACAGGTCTGCAGACGGATCCCCTCCGGGAGGATGCGCTGGATGGTGGCCAGAGCCGCCGCGAAGTCACCTGCCGCGCGGGCCGATTCGTACACGGCGCCGTCCAGGTGCAGTGCGAGCGCCAGATCCGGGTCGGAGCGGCGCAACGACAGCAGGCAGCTGAGCGTCGCCTGGCGGACCGTGCCGGCCACGCGAACCGGGAGCGGGAGGTCCCACTCCAGTACGCAGTCGTCGAGTACCCCGTCCACCAGGGTGAACTCCGCACCTTCCGGCGGGACGCCGGCCACGGGGCCCAGACCGTCGAAGCTCTCGCCCTCGAAGTCGACACCTCTGATCCGGATGCGGAGTTGCTGTCCGTCCGTGGTGAGAATGACGGCATCGGCACCGTGACGGTCCCGGTACCAGCCTGCCCACGACTCATCTGTCATGAGCAGGGACTGTAGCCCGTGTCCTTGGACGCCTCGGTGGCACCCTCCGGTTCCTCCCCGGCCGCACCTGTCCGCGGTCCGGCCGGACCGCCGTCAGGAGGACCGGGGTTCACGCCACATGGGCCACATCGAAGGCCCATGTGGCAGATCGACCGTCCGGCCCGTGAACGTGAACCCCAGCCGCTCGTAGAGCCCGCGGCTCCGCTCGCTGCTCGCCTCCAGATACGCCGGTACCCCCTCGCGGTCGCACCGCTGAAGGACCTCGTCGATCAGGGCGGCCCCGAGGCCCTCCCCCTGGCGCTCGGGAGACACCCCGATCATGAGCAGATACTCGTGGGCGCGGTCGTGCGGATGGACGGTGCCCGTCAGCCTCCCCACCAGTTCGGCCCGTTCGTTGTCCGGGTCGGCGGTCTCCCTCATCAGCGCGGGGGTGGGGTCCTCCTCCTCGGGCGCCCCCGCGGGCACCGGAAGCCACAGGGCCGTGGCTGTACCGTCCTCCAGCAGGTCGATGCGGCCCTCGTCGAGCGTGACGTCGACGAAGACGCCGAGGAACCTGCCGTGCACCGCACGGCGGTGCTCCTCGTCCGGGAAGACCCAGCTGCTCACCGGGTCGTTGTGGAACGCCTCCTCCAGAATCGCCACCACCTGGTCCCGGTCCCGCTCGTCCGCCTGCCGTATGCGTACACCCATGCCCGGCTCCCGCCCAGTTCCGTCCGACCTCAACCGTCCTGCGGAATCCTAGAGTTGGGCGGGGCGGCCGGTCACGGGAGGTCAGTGGCTCCGGCGGGTGACGAACTCCGCGAGAGCCAGCAGGTCCCCCGCCGACGCCAGATCGGGGACGGCCCGGGAGAGATGGTGCACCGCCCGCGCCATCCTGTCCCCCGCACAGATCTGCGCCCAGTCCCGCCCCCCGGCCCGGTCCACCGCGTCGGCGGCCCGGCTCACCTCACCCGGGGTCGTCATGGGTCCCCGGTAGAGCGCGGCCAGCTCGGCGGCGGCCGGGGTACCGGAGGTGAGCGCGGCCACCACCGGCAGGGACTTCTTGTGGGCGGCCAGGTCCGCGCCGACCGGCTTCCCCGTACGCGCCGTATCGCCCCAGATGCCGATCAGATCGTCGATGAGCTGGAAGGCGAGACCCGCCTCGCGGCCGAAGCCGTCCATGGCCCCCACCGCCCGCTCGTCCGCTCCCGCGTACAGGGCGCCGAGAGCACAGGCGCACCCGAGCAGGGCACCGGTCTTGGCCGTCGCCATGGTGAGGCACTCGTCCAGCGAGATGTCGTCCGGTCCGCGCTCCTCGAAGGCGCAGTCGGCCTGCTGGCCGGCACAGAGCTCGATGACGCAGGTGGAGAGCCGTGCCGACGCTCTCGCGGCGGACGGGTGCGGGTCGTCGGCGAGCAGTCGCTGGGCGAGGGCGAGCATGGCGTCACCCGTGATCACGGCGTCCGGGACACCGAAGACCGCCCAGGCCGTGGGCCGGTGCCGCCGGGTGGCGTCCTCGTCGATCACGTCGTCGTGGAGCAGGGTGAAGTTGTGCGCCAGCTCCACGGCGACAGCGGCCCTCACCGCTCGGTCCGGGTCCCCTCCCACCGCGCGGGCGGCGGCGAGGACGAGCGCGGGCCTGATGGCCTTGCCCGCCTGCCCCGAGGCGGGGCTGCCGTCCGCGTTCTCCCAGCCGAAGTGGTACATCGCGACCCGCCGTATCCCTCCGGGCAACGACTCCACGGCTGAGCGCAGATGCGGATCGACGGCGCTCCGGGTGCGCTCCAGGAGAACTGCGGCCTCGTGGCCTTCCGTCGCGGCGTCCGTACTCGTCATGGTCACGGTCTCTCCTCTTGAGGTCGCCCATCGGGCTCCACCGGGGTGCCCGGCCGCCGCCGCGGCCGGCCACCCCGGTGGATGTGTGCGGTGTGACGGGGCGGAGGGCCCGGACGCCCCCGTCCGGGCCCTCCGAAGGATCACCGCCAGCGGCTGACCTCTACGTTCTCCAGCACGCCGAGGGCGTCCGGCACGAGGATGGCCGCGGAGTAGTAGGCCGTCACCAGGTACGAGATGATCGCCTGCTCGTCGATGCCCATGAAGCGGACCGACAGGCTCGGCTCGATCTCGTCCGGGATGCCGCTCTGCTGGAGTCCGACGACGCCCTGGTCGGCCTCACCGGTCCTCATGCAGATGATCGACGTGGTGCGGGCGTCGGTGACGGGGATCTTGTTGCACGGGAAGATCGGCACCCCGCGCCAGGCGGGCACGTGGTGACCGCCGACCTCCACGCTCTCCGGCACCAGGCCGCGCTTGTTGCATTCGCGCCCGAAGGCGGCGATGGCCCGCGGATGGGCGAGGAAGAGCTTCGAACCCCGCCGGCGGGACAGCAACTCGTCCATGTCGTCGGGGCCGGGAGCCCCGTCGTGCGGCTGGATGCGCTGGCCGTAGTCGCAGTTGTTGAGCAGTCCGAACTCCCGGTTGTTGATGAGCTCGTGCTCCTGGCGCTCGCGCAGCGCCTCGACCGTAAGCCGCAACTGCTGCTCGGTCTGGTTCATCGGCTGGTTGTAGAGGTCGGCGACCCGGCTGTGGACCTTCAGCACGGTCTGCGCGACGCTCAGTTCGTACTCACGCGGCGCCGACTCGTAGTCGACGAACGTGTGCGGGACGACGGACTCCCCGACATGGCCGGCGGAGAGATCGATCGCCGCCTCGCCGTAGTTGTTGGTGCGCTGGTGCGGGATGGAGAGCAGCCCCGCCAGGTGATCGCGCAGCGAGTCCGCGCGGGCCGCGAGGTTGAGCACGTCCGAACGCCGCAGGGTGAGCAAGGTGCAGGCGGTGACCGCGCGGGCCGTGTACTCCCAGTTGGCGTCGCCGTCGATCAGGGAATGGTCACCGAAATACGCACCGTCCGCGAGGACTCCGAGCACCGTCTCGTCCCCGTAGAGCCCGGTGCCGATCTTCTCGACCTTGCCGTGCGCGAGCAGGAAGACCCGGTCCGCCGCGTCCCCGGACGCCGCCAGCACCTCCCCCGGCTCGACATCACGCTGTTCGCAGCGCCGTGCCAGCTCGGCCAGTACCTCCTCGTCGCCGAAGTCCCGCAGCGCGGGCAGTTCGCCGAGCTCGGCGGGGATCACACCGACCCGGTCGCCGGTCTGCACGAAGGTCACACGGCCGTCGCCGACCGAGTAGCTCAGCCTGCGGTTCACCCTGTATGTGCCGCCCTGGACCTGCACCCACGGCAGCATGCGCAGCAGCCACCGAGAGGTGATCTCCTGCATCTGCGGCGCGGACTTGGTAGTCGTTGCGAGGTTCCGCGCGGCCGCCGTGCCCAGACTCTGCTGCGGCGGAACCTGCGTGTCGCGAACCTCTTCACCAACGGACATCTGACGGTCCTCTCGATAAGGGCTGACCTGTGCGAAAAAGCCTTTCAGCAAGGGGAGTCGACGCGCCATTACACAAAAGAGTGCGACTAATCCACCTTTCGGTGGGGCAGGTTGCGTACCGTCGCCGCGCGTACCTCTTAATTTGCATCTCAGATGCAGATTATCTAGCGTGAGCCTCATGCGGCTGACGAGATTCACCGATGTGGCCCTGCGCGTACTCATGCGCCTGGCCGTCGCGGAGAACGAGGACCCTCCGACCACCCGGGAGGTGGCGGACACCATGCGGGTCCCCTACACCCACGCCACCAAGGTGGTCGCCAGGCTCCAGCACCTCGGCCTCGTCGACGCGCGGCGCGGCAGGGGCGGCGGCCTCACCCTCACGGAAGCCGGGAGCAGGGCGTCGATCGGCGCGGTCGTACGGGAGCTGGAAGGTGCCGACGACGTCGTCGAGTGCGAGGGCAGCGCCCCCTGCCCGCTCCGCTCGGCCTGCGTCCTGCGTGGCGCCCTTCGCCGGGCTCAGGAGGCGTTCTACGCCTCGCTCGACCCACTCACCGTGACCGAACTCGTCGCCTCGCCCACCGGCCCGCTGCTGATCGGCATCAGCAGCGGTCCCGCCCCGGACTGACGGCCGCCCTCCCTCCCCGCTCCACACCCCGACACCCAGGAGTTCACCGATGCTCTCCGCGACCTCGACCGCCACCGTCCGCGCCACACTGCCCGCTGTCGGAGCGGCCGTCGGAGACATCGCGGACCTCTTCTACCGGAAGCTGTTCGACGCCCACCCCGAGCTGCTCCGTGACCTCTTCAACCGGGGCAACCAGGCGTCCGGTGCGCAGCGACAGGCGCTCGCCGGTTCGATCGCCGCCTTCGCCACCCACCTGGTCGAGCACCCGGACACCCGCCCGGACGTGATGCTGAACCGCATCGCCCACAAGCACGCCTCGCTCGGCGTGACGGCGGCGCAGTACAAGGTCGTGCACACCCACCTCTTCGCCGCCATCGCCGAGGTGCTCGGCGACGCGGTCACCCCGGAGGTCGCCGCCGCATGGGACGAGGTCTACTGGCTGATGGCCAACGCCCTGGTCGCCATCGAGGAACGGTTGTACGCCCAGCAGGGTGTCGTGGCCGGTGACGTCTGGCGCGAGTGGGAGGTGACCGGCCGGACCGAGGAGACCGAGGACGTCGTCACCCTCCGGATCGGCCCCGCCGACGGCGCTCCGGCACCCGCCTTCCGTCCCGGTCAGTACGTCTCCGTACAGGTGGAACTCCCCGACGGCGCCCGCCAGATACGCCAGTACAGCCTGTCGTGCGCCCCGGGTTCACCGCTGCGCTCGATCACCGTCAAGCGGGTGCGGGGCGCCGGCTCCCCCGACGGCGAGGTCTCCCGGTACCTGCACGCCCACACGCGCCCCGGTGACCGGCTGCGCGTCTCCGCCCCCTACGGGGACCTGGTGCTCGACGCCGTCGACGCCCCACTTCTCCTCGCCTCCGCCGGCATCGGCTGCACCCCGATGCTGTCGATGCTGGACCACCTGGCGGCCACCGGTCACCGCTCGCCCGTCACCGTCGTGCACGGCGACCGGTCCCCAGCCGACCACGCCCTGCGGTCCGAGCACGCCGCCCTCACCGGCCGGCTCCCCGACGCCGCCGCGCACTTCTGGTACGAGAACCCCGAGCCCGGCCACCCCGCCGACCGGACAGGACTGGTCGACCTGACCGGCCTCCGGATACCCTCCGGCGCCCACGCCTACCTCTGCGGGCCGCTGCCGTTCATGCGCACGGTCCGCGCCCAGCTGCTCGCCAAAGGGCTCCCCGCGGCGGACATCCACTACGAGGTGTTCGGCCCCGACCTGTGGCTCGCCCAGGACTGAGCACGGGCAGGGCCGGTCCGGCAGGGTGATCGCGGATTTTGTCCGGATCAGCTCGCACACTGTCCGAACGGATGGTCCGATGGGCCCGGTTCGGGTACAAGCGCTGTACGACGCTCTCCCCCCATGCACACAAGGAGTCGGCCATGTCCTCTCCCATGTCCGCGAGCAGTTTCCTCGACGCCCTCAAGGACGAGGGGCTCACCGTCGTCCAGGTCGGCGACTGGCGTACCCACAACCGCAACCACAAGGGCCCCTGGGGGCCGGTGCACGGCGTGATGATCCATCACACCGTGACCAGGGGCACCGCCCGCACCGTCGAACTCTGCCGTGACGGCCACTCGACCCTCCCGGGCCCGCTCTGCCACGGTGTGATCGCCAAGGACGGCCGGGTCCACCTGGTCGGGTACGGCCGTACCAACCACGCCGGGCTCGGCGACGACGAGGTGCTGCGGGCGGTCATCGCAGAGAAACGTCTCCCCTCGGACAACGAGGCCAACACCGACGGGAACCGGTACTTCTACGGATTCGAGTGCGAGAACCTCGGCGACGGGAAGGACCCCTGGCCCGCCGTCCAGCTCGAAGCCATCGAGCGGGCGGCGGCAGCCGTGTGCCGCTACCACCACTGGGGAGCCCCGTCGGTGATCGGTCACCGGGAGTGGCAGCCCGGCAAGGTCGACCCGCGCGGATTCTCGATGACCTCCATGCGGGCCCGTATCCACGAACGCCTGAAGTGATCCGCTGCGGGACAATGCGTGTGTGCACCATGAAACATCCGGTACGCCCCGGCTGCGGCCCGCCCTCCCCTCGCCGCTCCAGCCCGCCGAGGACGAGCGCTTCGAGCGCCGGGGCGTACGGCTGCTGCTCAAGCGCGACGATCTGATCCACCCGGACCTGCCGGGCAACAAATGGCGGAAACTCTCTCTGAACCTCGCCTCCGCCGAGGGTCGCACCGTGCTGACCTTCGGGGGCGCCTACTCCAACCATCTGCGCGCCACGGCCGCCGCCGGGCGGCTGCTCGGCTTCCCCACTGTCGGAGTCGTGCGCGGCGACGAGCTGGCGCACCGGCCGCTCAACCCCTCGCTCGCGCAGTGCGCGGCCGACGGCATGCGACTGCACTTCGTGGACCGCGCCACGTACCGCTCGAAGACCGATCCTGACGTCCTGAGCGGGCTGCTGAGCCTCTTCGGGGAGTGCAACGTCATCCCGGAGGGTGGCAGCAACGCGCTGGCCGCACAGGGCTGCACAGCGCTCGGGCGCGAGCTGCGCGGTCTGGCCGACGTGGCCGCGGTCGCCTGCGGGACCGGCGGGACCCTCGCCGGCCTCGCCGCCGGGCTCGGGCCGGGCCGGCTTGCCCTGGGCGTCCCGGCCCTTCGCGGCGGTTTCCTCGGGGACGCGGTACGGGAGTTGCAGCAGGAGGCGTTCGGCGGCCCGGCAGGGTGGTGGTCTCTGGACGAGCGGTTCCACTTCGGCGGCTACGCCCGTACGCCCCCGGAGCTGCACGCCTTCGCCGACGACTTCGAGGACCGGCACGGGCTGCGCGTCGAGCGGCTCTACGTGGCCAAGCTCCTGTACGCGCTGACCACGCTCACCGAGGAGGGCGCGTTCGCCCCGGGGACGCGCCTCGCAGCCGTCGTCACCGGTACGCCCTTCCAGCCCGCCCTTCAGCCTGAGGTACCGACGGGCGACTGCGCCACGTAGCCGGCGAGAGTGCCGCGGGTGCGCCGGAGGCTGTCGATGCGCTCGTCCATGGCCGTCATCTCCCCCTGGAGGATGCCCCGCAGGTCGGCACACCAGTCGAACTCCGGCACCTCCTGCGCCTCACCCCGGACGCAGGGCAGCACCGAACGGATCACGTCCGTGGACAGGCCCGCGTCCAGCAGGGCGCGCACGCGCCGCACGGTGACGACCGCGTCCTCGTCGTAGTCCCGGTAGCCGTTAGGCGCGCGTCCGGCGTCCAGGAGGCCCTGCGCCTCGTAGTACCGCAGCAACCGCGCCTTGACCCCGGTACGCCGGGACAACTCCCCGATCAGCATGGTGCCCCGCCTGTCGTATCCGGCCTTCGCCGCTTGACCTTCGCATCGATGTCAAGCCTTAACGTCGCCCCACCGAGCGGGCATTCCGCACAGGAGCCCCACCGATACTGGCTGATGCTGGAGTGATGCACGATGTCCTTCGTCGTTCAACGTAACGGCCTGGCGGCGACCGCCGAGGAGCTGGCGCCCCTCGCCTTCGCGGGCTACGCCCACTTCACCGCACTACAGGTCAGGGACGGCCGGGTCCGGGGCCTCGACCTCCACCTGGAGCGCCTGCGGTCCGCCTCCCTGGAGATGTTCGGGCGGGCACTGCCCGACGACCGGGTCCGTTCCTGCCTGCGGACGGCGTTGCGGGCCGGCCCGGCCGATCTCTCGCTGACGGCCACGGTGTACTCCCCGGCAGGCGAGTTCACCGTGGCCGGCCCCGAGGTGGAGCCTGAGCTGCTGGTCCGTACGGGACCGGCCGCGACCGGCCCCGAGGGCCCGCTGTCGCTGGCGGCGGTCGAGCACGAACGGGAGCTCCCGGCCGTGAAGCACGTCGGCGAGGTGGCCAAGACGTACCGCCTCCGCCAGGCCGTCGGGCAGGGATTCGACGACGCCGTCTTCGTCGACCGGCGGGGCCGGCTGAGCGAGGCCACGATCTGGAACCTGGCCTTCTGGGACGGCCGGAGCGTGGTGTGGCCGTCCGCCGAGATGCTCACGGGCACGACGATGGGCATCATCCGCCGCCGGCTGGACGACCTCGGTGTCCCCCAGCGCACCGAGGAGATTTCCCTCGGCGACCTGCCCGGGCTGGCCGGAGCCGTCGTCATGAACTCCTGGACCCCGGGCGTCCCGGTACGCCGCATCGGCTCGGCCGCCCTGCCGGACGCGCCCCTCTTCCTGAAGCAGCTGCACCGGGCCTACGAGACGGAGCCTCCCGTGCCGCTGTGACGGTCGCGGCAGAGCGCGCCCGGCGAGAGGCCCTGGCGACAGGCCCTAGGCGTCGTCCGTCTCGCGGTAGGCCGCCGCCTCCTCCAGGTCGAGCCGGCGCAGCAGTGTCCGCATCATCTCGTCGTCGATGCGCCGCTCGTCCCGCAGCCGGACGAAGACCTCGCGCTCGGCGTCGATCATCTCGCGTGCGAGCCGCCGGTAGGTGTCGTCCGCCGACTCCCCGGTGACCGGGTTGGCCGCACCGAGCCGCTCCCAGACGGCGTTGCGGCGGCGCTCCAGGACCGTCCGCAGCCGGTCGGCGAGCGGCTCGGGCAGACAGTTGCTCCGGTCGGCGAGCAGCTCCTCCAGGCGGGCCTCCGCGGCTGTGGACGCCTGGCTCTGGGCCTGGGCCTCGGCGAGCGTCTCCGCGCGCAGGTCCCGCCCCGGGAGCTTCAGTACGCGGACCAGGAGCGGCAGGGTCAGGCCCTGGACCACCAGGGTGCCGATGACGGTCGTGAAGGTCAGGAACAGCACCAGGTTGCGGGCCGGGAAGTCCTCCCCGTCGTCCATGGCCATCGGGATCGAGAAGGCGATGGCGAGCGAGACGACGCCTCGCATCCCGGCCCAGCCGACGATCAGGGGCGCGGTCCAGTTGGTCCCGGGCTCCCGCTCCCTGATGCGTCTGAACAGCCATCGCGGCAGATAGGTCGCCGGATAGACCCAGACGAACCGCACCACCACGACCGCGACGAACACGGCGAACGCGTACCAGAGCGCCTCTCCCACGCTGTACGTTCCGAGGCCCTCCAGCACGAAGGGCAGTTGCAGCCCGATGAGGGCGAAGACGGCGGACTCCAGGACGAAGGCGACCATCTTCCAGACCGCCGCCTCCTGGAGCCGCGTGGCGAAGTCGACCTGCCAGGAGCGGTGTCCCAGGTACAGCGCGACGACGACCACCGCGAGCACTCCGGATGCGTGCACCCGTTCCGCGGCCGCGTAGGCCACGAAGGGGATCAGCAGGGACAGGGTGTTCTGGAGGAGTGCTTCCTTCAGATGCGTACGGAGCCAGTGCAGCGGCACCATCAGCAGCAGACCGACAGCCACACCGCCGACCGCGGCCAGCAGGAACTCACCGATCCCGGCGCCCCAGCTGACGCCTTCGCCGACCGCCGCCGCGAGGGCGACCTTGAAGGCGGTGATCGCGGTGGCGTCGTTCACCAGGGACTCGCCCTGGAGGATCGTGGTCACCCTGGGGGGCAGCCCCACCCTCCGCGCGATCGCCGCGGCCGTGACGGCGTCCGGCGGAGCGATCACCGCTCCCAGCACCAGGGCGGCGGTCAGCGGCAGACCGGGCACCAGCAGATAGGCCAGCCACCCGACCGCCAGCGTCGCGAAGAGCACGTACCCGACCGACAGCAGGGCGATCGGCCGGATGTTGGCCCGCAGGTCGAGGTACGAGCTGTCCACGGCCGCCGTGTAGAGCAGCGGCGGCAGGAGCAGCGGCAGCACGATGTGCGCGTCGAGGGTGTACGTCGGTACACCGGGCAGGTACGAGGCCAGCAGCCCCACGGTGACCAGCAGCAGCGGGGCGGGCACCGGGGTCCGGCGCGCGGCCCCCGCTACCGCCGCACTGGCCGCGACCAGTGCCACCAGCGGCAATGCGTCCATCTCACGGTCCTCACATCCGTCGTAACCTGCACATCATGAGTGAGTGCCCGCATCTTCAGGAACTTCCGCACCCCGAGCCCGCCCCGCTCAGTGAGACCTGCACGGATGCCGGGCGGTCGGCAGCCACCCCGTGCAACTGCGTCTCTGCCTCGACTGCGGGCATATCGGATGCTGCGATTCCTCGCCCCTGCGGCACGGAACGGCGCACTTCAAGGAGACCGGTCATCCGGTGATGCGGAGCTTCGAAGCGGGCGAGAGCTGGCGTTGGTGCTTCGAGGACGGTTCGATCGTCTGACGTCTGGGTACGTCAAACCGGCGCCGGTTCTTCGTAATTGGCCGACGCAGACCCCTAGCCACTGTGCGTACTCATGGGCTTACCATGAGTGACGGCCATCGGGTGGGGTCTTGGCGACACGGCATCATGGATCGCGATAGCGTCGCCGAACCAAGAACCGACGACGGACCGCATGGCTTCGGGCCACCCTCCCGGAGCCTCGAAAGAGTTTGTGCCACCTTGGAGGTGAGGGTGTCCCAGATCGCAGGCGAGCCCGGGAATCAGGACTTCGTAGAAGTCCGGCTGCCCGCTGCGGGTGCCTACCTGTCGGTGCTGCGAACGGCCACGGCCGGTCTCGCAGCGCGTTTGGACTTCACTCTCGACGAGATCGAGGATCTTCGCATCGCGGTCGACGAGGCCTGCGCGATCCTGCTTCAGCAGGCCGTGCCGGGCTCCGTCCTCAGCTGCGTGTTCCGGCTCATCGACGACTCGCTCGAGGTGACGGTGTCGGCCCCGACGACGGACGGCCGCGCACCGGAGCGCGACACCTTCGCCTGGACGGTGCTTTCGGCGCTGGCCGGAAAGGTCGACTCCACGGTCGCGGATGACCGTACGGTCACCATCAGCCTCTACAAACAGCGCGGCGCGGGACCCGGGCCGGCGTGAGCGACGGGAACGGGGACGGACCTGTGCGGGACGAGACGATCCGCCCCGGGGTGGTGCGCGCGACAGGCATCCCGGAGCAACAGGCCAAGCCGCATCCGGTGGACGGGGCGGACGGGACGCAAGGCCGTACGGCCGCGGTGGAGCAGTCGCAGGCAGAGCGGACGGTCCAGATGAGCGAGCACGGGCATCACGATCCACGCGACCGCAGCGCGGCGCGGGCACTCTTCATCGAGCTGCGGGAACTGCCCGACGGCTCTCCCGAGAAGGCGGAGCTGCGCAACCGGCTGGTGCGGATGCACCTGCCGCTCGTGGAGCACCTGGCCCGCCGGTTCCGCAACCGCGGCGAGCCGCTGGACGACCTGACCCAGGTCGCCACGATCGGCCTGATCAAGTCGGTGGACCGGTTCGATCCGGACCGCGGCGTGGAGTTCTCGACGTACGCGACCCCCACGGTGGTCGGTGAGATCAAGCGCCACTTCCGTGACAAGGGCTGGGCCGTACGGGTGCCGCGGCGTCTCCAGGAGCTCCGGCTCTCGCTGACCACGGCCACCGCCGAGCTCTCCCAGCAGCACGGCCGCTCTCCGACGGTGCACGAGCTGGCGGAGCGGCTGGGCATCTCCGAGGAAGAGGTCCTGGAGGGCCTGGAATCGGCCAATGCCTACAGCACGCTGTCGCTGGACGTCCCGGACACGGACGACGAGTCCCCCGCGGTGGCGGACACGCTGGGCTCCGAGGACGAGGCGCTGGAGGGCGTCGAGTACCGCGAGTCGCTGAAGCCTCTGCTGGAGGACCTGCCGCCGCGCGAGAAGCGCATCCTGCTGCTGCGCTTCTTCGGGAACATGACCCAGTCGCAGATCGCGCAGGAGGTCGGCATCTCGCAGATGCACGTCTCGCGACTGCTGGCCCGCACGCTCGCGCAGCTGCGCGAACGCCTTCTCGTAGAGGAGTAGATCCCGGGGTTCAGGCGTCGGGGGTCGTACGCGGCCCCCGGATGCCCAGCGCCCGCGTGGTCGCCGGGTCGAGCAGGAGCACCAGCGCCGTCACGGCGACGGCCGCGAGGGCGATACCGGCCGGGATGAGCGCGCCCTGAGCCCTGAGCAGGGTCCAGGCGACCGGCAGGGCCATCAGCTGGGTGATGAGCGCGGGCCCGCGGCTCCAGCTGCGCCGCAGCAGCAGTCCGCGGGCGGCGAACAGCGGAATCAGGCCAAGTGCGATGAGGGTGAGTCCACCCATCTCCGCCTGCTGCGGGCTGTCGGGCCGGCCGAGCAGGCCCATGACCACCATGTAGATCCCGCCGACGACGAGCGCCGCCCCTTCGAGGGCGTTGAGTCCGGCCACCGCGGCGATCCTGCCCGGCTTCTCCTGCCCGGCCGACGGCGAGGAAGAGGGCGTGTTCTCCTGAATGCTCACGCTATGCAGGTTGGCATCCTTCCCGGCCTGAAGTGAAGCCGGGGTGCTGGGACGCTGTCGGCCTTCACGGCCCGTCACCGAGCGTGAGCACAGGGGTGCGGGACTTCTGGCCGGTACCTCGCGGTAGGTAGTCTTGCGGACATGCGCGCACTCCTCGTGGTCAACCCAGCTGCCACCACTACCAGTGCGCGGACCCGTGACGTGCTGATTCACGCTCTGGCGAGCGAGATGAAGATCGAAGCAGTGACCACGGAGTACCGCGGGCACGCCCGTGACCTCGGCCGACGGGCGGCGGATTCCGACGACATCGATCTGGTGGTCGCCCTCGGTGGCGACGGCACGGTCAACGAGGTCGTGAACGGGCTGCTGCACAAGGGGCCCGATGTGGACAGCCTGCCGCGCCTGGCCGTCGTCCCCGGCGGCTCCACCAACGTCTTCGCGCGCGCCCTGGGACTGCCCAACGACGCCGTGGAGGCCACCGGCGCCATTCTGGACGCCCTAGAACAGCGCAGTGAGCGCACGGTCGGCCTGGGCCTCGCGGCCGGCACACCGGGCACGGAGGACGAGTCCGTTCCGGGGCGTTGGTTCACTTTCTGTGCCGGTCTCGGATTCGACGCCGGCGTGATCGGTCGAGTCGAACAGAAGCGCGAACTGGGCAAGCGTTCGACACACGCGCTGTACGTGCGCCAGGTGGTCCGCCAGTTCCTGGAGGAACCCCACCGACGGCACGGCCTGATCACGCTCAGCGTGCCCGGGCAGAACCCCGTCACGGACCTCGCGCTGTCCATAATCTGCAACACCGCCCCCTGGACCTACCTGGGGAATCGCCCGATGTACGCCTCTCCGAAGGCGTCCTTCGACACCGGCCTCGACGTCCTCGGACTGAAGCGTCTCTCCACCCCTGCGGTCGCCCGTTACGCGACCCAGCTGCTCACTTCGAGCCCGGAGAAGGGCCCTCACGGCAAGCACGCCGTTTCACTTCATGACCTCACCGACTTCACCTTGCATTCAAAGGCCCCACTGCCCTTCCAGATGGACGGCGACCACCTGGGACTGCGTACGAGCGTGACGTTCACAGGCGTACGCCGTGCACTGCGTGTGATTGTGTGAGTGGAAGGGCCCAAAGTCCTTTAACTCGAACGTTTGGGCTGGCCCCCACCCCATGGAAGTACGGCTGTGACCTAGCCGACACCGAGGAATCAAAAAAAACTTTCCAGAAGGGGTTGTATCCGCCGCCGAGGTTTGCGAATCTCTACATGGCGATCGGGACGGCCCGCAACACCGGCCTCCACTGAGAGCCAGAACCCCTCCTCACTGACAAGACCACAACCAGTTCACCTGGGAGTCGGCCCTGTGTCTGCGGGGGGATTCGTGAAAGCGTTCACATTCACAAGCAACGAGCTTGAAATACCAAGGAGAGGTAGCAGCCATGGACTGGCGTCACAACGCCGTTTGTCGTGAGGAAGACCCGGAGCTGTTCTTCCCCATCGGCAACACCGGTCCTGCGCTGCTGCAGATCGAGGAAGCCAAGGCCGTCTGCCGTCGCTGCCCCGTCATGGAGCAGTGCCTGCAGTGGGCGCTCGAGTCCGGCCAGGACTCCGGCGTCTGGGGTGGCCTCAGCGAGGACGAGCGCCGCGCGATGAAGCGCCGTGCCGCTCGCAACCGGGCGCGTAACGCCAGCGCCTGACCGACGCCCCCCGCTACGAGCCTCAGCCCGGCGGCGCGTACAGAGCGTACGCACAGCCCCGCCTTCGAGTCGCAGCGCGCAGTACCCCGTAGCGCATCGCAACGTACAGAGTGAGCAGTGGGCCCGGACCGTCACCACGGTCCGGGCCCACTGCTGTGCGCACTGCCGGAATGCCGCCCGACCGGTCGGACGGTCCGGCCGAACTTCCGTTGTTCGTCTACTTGTCCGAACCCACCGGGATGTCCAGGATCACCTGGGTGCCCTGCTCCGGCCCCGGGACCATGTCGAAGTTGCCGCCCAACTCGCCCTCCACCAGGGTCCGGACGATCTGCAGCCCCAAGTTCCCGGCCCGCTTCGGATCGAATCCCTCGGGCAGTCCGCGGCCGTCGTCCGACACGGTGATCAGAAGTCGCGCGTCGGACGGCGATCCGCCCCGTACCGCCGAGACCTCCACCGTGCCGCGCTCGGCCACGGTGAACGCGTGCTCCAGGGCGTTCTGCAGCACCTCGGTGAGCACCATCGAGAGCGGAGTGGCCACTTCCGCATCGAGGATCCCGAAGCGGCCGGTGCGGCGGCAGGTGACCTTGCCCGGGGAGATCTCCGCGACCATCGCGATGACGCGGTCCGCGATCTCGTCGAACTCGACCCGCTCGTCCAGGTTCTGAGACAGCGTCTCATGCACGATCGCGATCGAACCGACGCGCCGGACCGCCTCGTTGAGCGCCTCTCGGCCCTGTTCGGAATCCATCCGTCGGGACTGGAGGCGCAACAGGGCGGCCACCGTCTGGAGGTTGTTCTTCACCCGGTGGTGGATCTCCCGGATGGTGGCGTCCTTGGTGATCAACTCGCGCTCGCGGCGGCGCAGTTCGGTGACGTCCCGCAGTAGGACCAGTGAACCGATACGGACACCCTTGGGCTTGAGCGGGATGGCCCTCAGCTGGATCACGCCGCTGGCGCACTCGACCTCGAACTCACGGGGCGCGTACCCGCTGGCCACCTTGACCAGGGCCTCGTCCACCGGCCCCCGGGAGGGGGCGAGCTCGGCCGTGGTGGTGCCCAGGTGGTGGCCGACGAGGTCGGAGGCGAGGCCGAGGCGGTGGTAGGCGGAGAGACCGTTGGGGCTGGCGTACTGGACGATTCCGTCGGCGTCGAGCCTGATCAGCCCGTCCCCGACGCGCGGCGACGCGTCCATGTCGACCTGCTGGCCGGGGAACGGGAAGGACCCGGCGGCGATCATCTGGGCCAGGTCGGACGCGGACTGGAGGTAGGTGAGCTCCAGCCTGGAGGGCGTACGGACGGTGAGGAGGTTGGTGTTGCGGGCGATCACCCCGAGGACGCGGCCCTCACGGCGTACGGGGATGGACTCGACCCGTACCGGCACCTCCTCGCGCCACTCCGGGTCGCCCTCGCGCACGATCCGGCCCTCGTCCAGCGCGGCGTCCAGCAGCGGACGCCGGCCGCGCGGCACCAGATGGCCGACCATGTCGTCCTGGTAGGAGGTGGGGCCTGTGTTGGGCCGCATCTGCGCGACGGACACGTACCGGGTCCCGTCGCGGGTCGGGACCCACAGGACGAGGTCGGCGAAGGACAGGTCGGAGAGCAGTTGCCACTCCGAGACCAGCAGGTGGAGCCATTCGAGGTCGGTATCGCTCAGGGCTGTGTGCTGGCGGACGAGGTCGTTCATGGAGGGCACGTGTGCGAGCGTACCCGTGGATACTCTGAGTATCCGAACCGATCGGCCCGCAGCCCCGTGAGAGAGGGCAGGCGGGAAGTTCCGCCGGAATAGCTGTGCGCACGGATGGACAGGGGCGATTGGTCTAGTCCACAATGCACAGGAAAGACCTCCGTTCTCCCCGCACAGGAGAACGGATCGAGGCACCCGGCACTCTCTGCCCTGACTGCGCCGGTGCCTCCTCGGCCGGAGGAACCGCACACCACCGGCCTGGTAACTCCGGGCTGCGGTGCCGGACGGGCTGAGGGTCCCGTCCCGGCGCCGCGGCCCGCGGGTGTTTTCGGGGGCGTACGGTCCCGCGGGTGATTCCGGGACGCACGGCGCCACGATCCCCCCGCACCGCCGGTCAGTGGGTCTCGGTGACCTTGGCCAGGGCGCGGGGCGCGTCCGGGTCCTGACCACGGGCGATCGTCACCTCGTAGGCCAGCATCTGGAGCGGGAGGATCTCCAGGATCGGCTGCAGTTCCTCCGGGACCCCGGCCGTCGGCAGGGCGAAGCCCGTCGAAGCGGCCTCCACCTGGGCCTTCGGGCCGACCACGAAGAGATCGGCCCCACGCCCCCTCAGCCGGTCCAGGACCGGCTGGAGCGCGTCACCGCCCCTGCCGTCGGTGACGACGGCGATCACCGGGGAGATGTTGTCGACCATGGCGAGCGGGCCGTGCAGCAGGTCGGCGCCCGAGTAGGAGAGAGCGGGGATGTAGCTGGTCTCCATCAGCTTCAGGGCGGCTTCCTTCGCGGTGGGGTAGCCGTAGCCGCGCGAGGTGATGACCATGCGCTCGGCGAAGCGGTAGCGCGAGGCCAGGGACTTGACCTCGTCCTTCCGGGCCAGGATCTGTTCGGCCAGACCGGGCAGGGGCTCGGCCGCGGCCGGGCCGTCGCCCGCGGTCAGGCCGTCCACGAAGAGATAGAGCGCCAGCAGCGAGGCGGTGTACGTCTTGGTCGCGGGCAGCGCCTTCTCGGGGCCCGCGAGGATGTCGATGCTGTATTCGGACACGGCGGCGAGCGGGGAGTCCGGGTTGTTCGTCACCGCGAGGGTGATCGCCCCGGCGGCGCGGGCGGCCTTCGTGGAGGCGACCAGGTCGGGCGAGCCGCCCGACTGGCTGACGGTGATCACCAGGACGTCCGTGAGGTCCGGCCGGGCGCCGTAGGCCGTCGTGGTGGACATCGAGGCCAGGCCGCACGGCAGGCCGAGCCGGATCTCCAGCAGGTACTTGGCGTAGAGCGCCGCGTTGTCCGAGGAACCACGGGCCGTCAGCAGGACGAACCGGGGCTTCTTCGCCGCGATCTCGGCGGCCACCTCACGGATGCCGGGGGCACCCCGCTGGAGGATGCGACGCAGCATGGCCGGCTGCTCGGCCATCTCGCCGGACATGATCCGGCCCGGCTGCTCGCCCTGGTCCTGCTGCACGGCCGAAGAGGTGGCGGACATATGGGGGCCTCCCATGCGGTGGGTGCGTGCGGGCTCGCGCCCGCCGGCTCGCACACAAGTCGACCACGGCCCGGCGGCCGGCCGCCAGCGGGACGAACGGGCGGACCGGTGTGTGAGCAGGTCCCCTCCGGGCTGCCCGATTCTGCTAGATTGGGGACTTGATTGGTCTATACCACATGACTCCACCTTTCAGATCGGCAGGCACCAGCGTGGAAGTTGTCATCGTCCCGGACGCCGCGGCAGGCGGCGAGCTCATCGCGGAGGCCATCGGCGCCCTGCTGAGCCGCAAGCCCGACGCCCTGCTCGGCGTTGCCACCGGATCGACCCCGCTGCCCATCTACCAGGCGCTGGCCGCCAAGGTGCGCTCAGGGGCCGTGGACGCCTCGCGCGCCCGCATCTGCCAGCTCGACGAGTACGTCGGGCTGCGGCCCGGCCACCCCGAGTCGTACCGCTCGGTGGTGCTGCGCGAGGTCGTGGAGCCGCTCGGGCTGTCCGAGGCGTCCTTCATGGGGCCCGACGGTTCCGCCGAGGACGTCCAGGCCGCCTGCGAGGCGTACGACAGGGCGCTGGCCGAGGCGGGCGGGGTGGACCTCCAACTGCTCGGTATCGGCACCGACGGGCACATCGGGTTCAACGAGCCGTGCTCCTCGCTGGCGTCCCGCACGCGGATCAAGACGCTGACCGAGCAGACGCGGGTCGACAACGCGCGGTTCTTCGACGACGACATCGACCAGGTGCCGCACCACGTGATCACGCAGGGCATCGGCACGATCCTGGAGTCCCGGCACCCGATCCTGCTCGCCACGGGCGAGGGCAAGGCGGAGGCGGTCGCCCAGACGGTGGAGGGGCCGGTCGCCTCGATCGTGCCGGCGTCGGCGCTCCAGTTGCATCCGCATGCGACGGTGGTGGTCGATGAGGCGGCGGCGTCGAAGCTGAAGCTCGGGGACTACTTCCGCGCCACGTACGCGGCGAAGCCCGCGTGGCAGGGTATTTAGTCGTTCAGCGCTTGCGGGGGCCGGGCACCGAGGGGTGTGCCGGCCCTTCCGCCTGTGCGTCGCCCGTCCGGCGAACGGCTTGCCCCGATCGCCGGACGGGTTCGGACTCGGGCCGGTGACCCGGAAATGGGCTCAGCCCCGGCCGGCCTTGGCGGCCGGGCGGGGCTGAGGTCGGGGTGCGGGCGGGTCAGGTTGCGGTGAGTGCTTCCGCCGCGGCCACGCCGCATACCCGGGCCGCCCCGTGGGTGGCGATGTACAGGGCCCCTCTGGGCTCCGCCTGCGGGAGGCCCATCTCGACCACGACCGTGTCGGGACGCGCCGCCAGCAGGGCGTCGAGCGCCTCCGCCATCCACACGTGCCGGTGGAGGTCTCGGACGACCGCGACGATGCGCCGCTCCCCCGCCGCCCGCAGTGTGTCGGCGGCCGGTGCCGCGCTCTCGGCGCTGTACGTGTCGGTGCCGGTGCCGGGCAGGACCCGGGCCAGTTCGGCGGCGACGCCCCACGGGGTCTCGTCGCCGACCGCGATGTTCGCGACCGGGGTGAACGCGGCGACGTACGCCGGGCCCGTCAGCGGTGCGCCGGTGCCGGTGACCCGTACCGCGCGGCGGGCCGCGACGAGGCCGATGTCGTTGCCGACTCCGGTGCCGGGCGCGGCCCCCTCCCGCGCTGCCGCACCCGGCTCCGAGACAGCCCCCCTGGCTCCCCGCGTCCAGGACGCGAGGGCCCGTACCCGGGCGGCGGCGTCCGCCAGCCGCTCCTCGGACAGGTCTCCGTCGCGTACCGCGGACACCAGGGCGTCGCGCAGCCGCAGCACGGTGCCCTCGTCGACCAGCCCGCCGCCGACGCAGATCGCGTCAGCGCCCGCGGCGATCGCGAGGACCGAGCCGCGCTCGATCCCGTACGTCGCGGAGATGGCCTGCATCTCCATGCCGTCGGTGACGATGAGGCCGTCGTAGCCCAGCTCCTCGCGCAGCAGACCGGTCAGGATCTGCGGGCTCAGCGTCGCCGGGCGGTTCGGGTCGAGTGCGGGAAGCAGGATGTGCGCGCTCATCACCGATTTGGAACCCGCGGCGATGGCCGCGCGGAAGGGCACCAGCTCACGGGCGTGCAGGGTGTCCAGGGACACGTCGATGGCCGGCAGCGCGTGGTGCGAGTCGACCGCCGTGTCGCCGTGGCCGGGGAAGTGCTTCGTGCAGGCGGCGACACCGGATGCCTGGAGCCCCTCGACGTACGCGGCGGTGTGCCGGGCCACGAGCTGGGGGTCGGCGCCGAAGGACCGTACGCCGATGACCGGGTTGGCCGGGTTGGAGTTGACGTCCGCGGACGGCGCCCAGTTGAGGTTGACTCCGCATTCGGCGAGCCGGCGGCCGAGTTCCTGGGCGACGGCCCGGGTGAGCGTCACGTCGTCGACCGAGCCGAGGGCGAAGTTGCCCGGGAACGAGGACCCGTGACGGACCTCCAGCCGGGTGACGTCGCCGCCCTCCTCGTCGATCGCGACGAGGACGTCCTCGCGCTCGGCCCGCAGCTGGGCGGTGAGCGCCGCCAGTTGCCCCGGCGATTCGATGTTGCGTCCGAACAGCCCGACGGAGGCCAGGCCCTCGCCGACTCTGCGCAGCAGCCAGTCGGGGGCGGTCGTGCCGGTGAATCCGGGCTGGAGCACGGCGAGCGCGTCGCGCGTGAGGGTGTCCGTGGTGGTTACGAGGGTGGTCATGGGGCCTTATCCCTTCACGGCGCCTGAGGTGAGACCCGTGGCCATCTTCCCCTGGATGATCATGAAGAAGATGACGACCGGAATGGAGATGAGCGTCGAGGCGGCCATCAGGGCGCCGTAGTCCGTACCGCGTTCCGTGGTGAAGGTCATCAGCCACACGTTGAGCGTGTACTTGGAGTTGTCGTTGATCAGGATGTACGCGAAGAGGTACTCGTTCCACGCGTTGACCAGCGCGAAGATCGACGCGGCGGCGAGTCCCGGGGCGAGCAGCGGGAAGATGACGCGACGGAAGGCTCCCATGCGGGTACAGCCGTCCACCATCGCGGATTCCTCCAGCTCCACCGGGATGTTGATGACGAAACCGCGGATCATGATGGTCGCGAAAGGCAGCGTGGACACCAGGTAGACGACGATGAGTCCCCAGTACTCGTCGATGCCGCCCATGGCGTTGAGCTGGAGGTAGATCGGGATCAGCATCGCGGTCGGGGGCAGCATCTGGACGAGGATCATCACCATCATCAGCGCCTTCCGCCCGAAGAAGCGGAAGCGTCCGATGGCGAGGGCCGCGAGCGTCGCGATGATCATCCCGCCGACCACCGCGGTGACCGAGACGATCAGGCTCGACTGGATCGCGGTGGCGAAGTTGTCCTGCTTCACCGCGCGCGCGAAGTTGTCGAAGGTGAGCGAGGAGGGCCAGAGCGTCTGGTCGTAGGACCGGATCTCGTGGTTGGGGCGCAGCGAACTGATGATCAGCCAGTAGACCGGGAAGGCCATGAGCGCTGCCGTGACCAGGGCCAGGATGTTGTAGCCGAGGCGGTTCTTCCTGCGGTCGGGCCGCAGGACCTGGGCAGGTGTGTTCGGGGCTGTGGAGGTGCTCATTCGACCTCTCCCGTCTTGATCAGCTGGCGCAGGTAGTACACGGCGACACCGGAGAGCATCAGGACGGTGATCAAGGCGATCGCACTGCCCTGGCTGAAGGAAGTGGACTCGAACGCCTTGGAGAAGGAGTAGAG
The DNA here is from genome assembly GCF_042717135.1 of Streptomyces sp. NPDC058620. Classification (NCBI taxonomy): domain Bacteria; kingdom Bacillati; phylum Actinomycetota; class Actinomycetes; order Kitasatosporales; family Streptomycetaceae; genus Streptomyces; species Streptomyces sp. NPDC058620. The sequence continues at coordinate 26,561 of NZ_JBHXQO010000008.1, read as the reverse complement.
GCCGAGGGTCTCGTACTCGGGCTCGGGCTTGTTGCCGCGCAGCAGCCAGATCTGCCCGAAGACGTTGAAGTCCCAGATGACCGACAGGGTCGCGACCATGGTGAAGACGGGCTTGATGACCGGCCAGGTCACGTAGCGGTAGACGCCGAACGCGGTGGCTCCGTCGAGGGAGGCCGCCTCCTCCAGTTCCTTGGGGACCTGGGTGAGGGCCGCGTACATCGTGATCACGACGAACGGGATGGCACCCCACACGACCAGCAGCGTGATGATGCCGAAGCCCTGCCAGGGGTCGAGGAACCAGTTGTGGCCGAGCCACTTGTCCTCGTCGCCCGTGAGGTCGGCGAGAAGCGTGTTGATCAGGCCGTAGTCGGAGTCGGCGAGCCAGCGGAAGACCGAGGCGGCGACCATCAGCGGCATCGACCAGGCGGCGATGAGCGCGACGGTCAGGGTGAGCCGGACCCAGGTGGACAGGCGCAGCATCATCAGGGCGATCAGCAGGCCGATGCCCATGGTCAGCACCACGCAGACCGTCATGAAGACGACCGTGCGGCCGGTGACCTGCCAGAACTCGGGGTCGCCGAGGATGTTGGTGAACTGCTCGAAGCCGACCCACGGCGTCTCGCCGTTGCCCCACAGGGCCGCCCGGCCCATGTCCTGGAAGGACATGATCACGGTCTTGATCAGCGGATAGACGTACACCGCGGCGATCGCGAGGATCGCCGGCAGGATCAGGAAGTACGGAAGGAGTTCGCCCTTCTTCCGCTGCCTCCTGGCGCGCGGCATGGCGTCGTTCGCGGGGGACGACGGCCCGGTCTCTTCCGGACCACGTGGTACGGGTACCGGAGGCGGCCCGGCGGCCTTGGTGTCGGCGGCAGTCACGTGGCTGACCTTCCATCGGGATTCCGGGGGCTGCACCCGGAGATCACGGCATACGTCTACGAAAGGAAGCGGGGGCCCGGTGCGTGCCGGGCCCCCGCCTGGAGAGCCGAAGGCCCTGTCGCGTTACTTGTTGATCAGCGCGTTGATCTCGTCGTCGGCCTTCTTGGCCGCGTCGGCCACCGAGGTGCCCTTGAGGATCGCCAGGAGCATGTTCTCCAGGACCTCGTCCTTCTCGATGGACGTCCAGCCCGGCGCGATCGGCGTGAACCAGGCGTCCGGCACCGCGTTGGCGACGGCTGCCGTCTCGGGCTTGGCCTTCAGCGGCTCGAGCTGCTTCTCGTTGTTCGGGAGGATGTTCTTGGAGGCGAGCACCTCCTGCGACTTCTCGCTGGTGAAGAGCGAGACCCACTCCGCACCGAGGTCCGTGACCTTCGACTTCGCGGTGATCGCGAGGTCGGAGCCGCCGATGAAGGACGGCAGCGCCTTGCCCTCGGGGCCCGGCATACCGGCCGGCGCGATCTTGCCCTCGAGCTTCGGGTTGCCGTTGTTGGCGCCGTCGGTGACGGAGCCTGCCTCCCAGCCGTTGCCGTAGATCAGGGCCGCCTTCTCGTTGGCCATGACGTTGGCGTGGTCCTGCTCGTCCTTGGTGATGTCGGCCTTGTTGTACTTCTTCACCAGGTTGATGAAGTGCTCGATGCCCTTCTGGGACTCGGCGGAGGAGAGGTTGCCCTTCCACTCCTTCGCACCCTCGTCGTACTCGGCGATGGAGCCGCCGTACGCCGCGACGTAGGACATGGCCGCGTACCAGTAACGGCCCGGCAGGTAGAGGGACGAGAAGCGCTTGTCCTTCTTGGCGTACTCGGCGGAGACCTTGTCGAGGGCGGTGAGCAGCTCGGCCTCGGTCTGCGGAAGCGCGTCGCTGCCCGTGCCGGCCTTGAACATGTCCTTGTTGTAGATCGCCACACGCGCACCGGCGTAGTAGGGCACGCAGAACTGCTTGCCCTCGAAGGTGCAGGTGTCCTTCAGACCCTTGATCCAGGTATCCGAGTTGTCGTACTTCTTCGGGTCGATCTCGGCGAGGGCGCCGTTCAGGATGTACTGCATCGTCTCGGTGTTGCCGAGTTCGACGACATCCGGGAACTTGTCGCCGCCGAGGGCGGTGTCGAGCTTCTTGGCCTTGTCCGCCCACTGCTGGTACTGGACGTTGACCTTGACCTTCGGGTACTTCTTCTTGAACTGCGCGTTGACGTCCTTGACCAGTTCCGGCCAGGTGCTCTGCGCGTCGACCATCAGCCAGACGGTCAGTTCCTCGGAGCGGTCCTTCGGGTCCTTCGAAGCGTTGCCGCCGTCCCCACCACACGCCGCAATACCGGACATCATCGCCGCGACGCCGACCGCCGCTATGAGCTTGCGCTTCATGCCACACCCTCCTCAGGGATACCAGCAACCCCCCGCCCACCGCGGAAACGTACGACGAGTACTGCCTGTGGGGCTGGGACTTGGTCTTTAATGGTTTAGACCAGTACCGGGAGCTTGGCCTAGACCTTTAGGGGTGTCAAGGGTGTATAAGAAGTGCACTCGCGTCCGTTATCGGACCGACACCTAGGAGAGGGCGACGACCCGTGACCGGACCGTGCCACCATGTGAGCCGCGATAGACGGAGGAGCCGGTGACGGCAGCAACGCAGCAGGCGGGAAGGCGGGCCATGGGTGCCGACGGGGGCAGTACGGAGAACGAGACCGGTGCGGGTACGCGTACGGCACGCGTACCGAAGTACTACCGGCTCAAGCGCCATCTGCTCGACATGACCGACACCTTGCCGCCCGGCACCCCAGTACCCCCCGAGCGGACCCTGGCCGCCGAGTTCGACACCTCGCGCACCACGGTGCGCCAGGCGCTCCAGGAACTGGTCGTCGAGGGCCGGTTGGAGCGCATCCAGGGCAAGGGAACCTTCGTCGCCAAACCGAAGGTCTCCCAGGCGCTCCAGCTGACCTCGTACACCGAGGACATGCGGGCCCAGGGGCTGGAACCCACTTCCCAGCTACTGGACATCGGATACATCACGGCCGACGACGCGCTCGCCGGCCTGCTCGACATCACCGCGGGCGGCCGGGTGCTGCGGATCGAGCGGCTGCGCCTCGCCAGCGGTGAGCCGATGGCGATCGAGACCACCCACCTTTCGGCCAAACGCTTTCCCGCGCTGCGCCGTTCACTGGTGAAGTACACCTCGCTCTACACCGCGCTCGCCGAGGTGTACGACGTCCGGCTGGCCGAGGCCGAGGAGACGATCGAGACCTCGCTCGCCACCCCGCGCGAGGCCGGACTGCTGGGTACGGACGTCGGCCTGCCGATGCTGATGCTGTCCCGGCATTCGATCGACGGACACGGCGAACCGGTGGAGTGGGTGCGCTCGGTGTACCGCGGCGACCGCTACAAGTTCGTGGCCCGCCTGAAGCGGCCCACCGACTGAGCCACCGCTCCACCCGTCGCGACCACCTCGTCCGTCGCGACCGCACGACGAACGGCCCCCGTGGAATCACCTCTCCCACGGGGGCCGTTCGCTGTGCACGAGAAGGCGAGGGGCGTGAACCGGACCATGGCTTCGCTCGTGAGTCTCACCGAGACATCACCGTTGCACTACCGCAATGCGGACAGGGGGTGACGCTGGACGGACCCCTCGCCTAGATTTCGTGCGCATTACACCGGTGACCAGCGAGGGGACGGAGCACCACATGCCCGAAAACACCGCCGAAAAACGACCAACGATCACACCCGTGCGGGTGGTTATCGCCCTCTGTCTCATCGCGCCGTTCGTGGCGATGCTCTGGGTGAGCTCGTACGCGAAGGTCGATCCGACCTTTATCGGCATCCCGTTCTTCTACTGGTACCAGATGCTCTGGGTCGTCATCTCGACCGCGCTGACGATGATCGCTTACACGCTGTGGCAGCGTGACCAGCGCGCCCGCAAGGGAGGTGCGTCAGCATGAAGGACGGCGTCAACGGCGTAGCACTCGCCGTGTTCATCTTCTTCTTCGTGGCCGTCACGGTCATCGGCTTCATGGCCGCCCGCTGGCGGAAGGCCGAGAACGAGAACAGCCTGGACGAATGGGGGCTGGGCGGACGGTCGTTCGGCACCTGGGTCACCTGGTTCCTGCTCGGCGGCGACCTCTACACGGCGTACACCTTCGTCGCCGTCCCCGCGGCGATCTACGCGGCGGGAGCGGCAGGCTTCTTCGCCGTCCCCTACACGATCCTCGTCTACCCGCTGATCTTCACGTTCCTGCCGCGTCTGTGGTCGGTGTCGCACAAGCACGGGTACGTCACCACCTCGGACTTCGTCCGGGGCCGCTTCGGCTCGAAGGGGCTCTCACTGGCGGTCGCCCTCACCGGCATCCTCGCCACGATGCCGTACATCGCGCTCCAGCTCGTCGGCATCCAGGCGGTGCTGGACGTGATGGGCGTCGGCGGTGGCGAGACGACGCACTGGTTCATCAGGGACCTGCCGCTGCTGATCGCGTTCGCGGTGCTCGCCGCGTACACCTACTCCTCGGGCCTGCGGGCGCCCGCGCTGATCGCGTTCGTCAAGGACGGGCTGATCTACCTGGTCATCGCCGTGGCGATCATCTACATCCCGATCAAGCTGGGCGGCTTCGACGACATCTTCGCCAAGGCGAGCGAGGCGTTCTCCCAGACCAACGAGGCGACCGGCAAGCCGCGCGGTGCGCTCGTCCCGGGTGAGATGGGCCAGTGGGGCTACGCCACCCTGGCGCTGGGTTCGGCGCTCGCGCTCTTCATGTATCCGCACTCGATCACGGCGACGCTCTCCAGCCGCAGCCGCGACGTGATCCGCCGCAACACCACGATCCTGCCGCTGTACTCGCTGATGCTGGGCCTGCTGGCGCTGCTCGGCTTCATGGCCATCGCGGCCGGGGTCAAGGTCGACAACGGACAGCTGGCGATCCCTCAGCTGTTCGAGAACATGTTCCCCGACTGGTTCGCGGGCGTCGCCTTCGCCGCGATCGGCATCGGCGCGCTGGTCCCGGCGGCCATCATGTCGATCGCCGCGGCGAACCTCTTCACCCGGAACATCTACAAGGACTTCCTGAAGCCCGACGCGACCCCGGCGCAGGAGACCAAGGTCTCCAAGCTGGTCTCGCTCCTGGTGAAGGTGGGTGCGCTCGCCTTCGTCCTCACGATGGACAAGACGGTCGCGATCAACTTCCAGCTGCTCGGCGGGATCTGGATCCTCCAGACGATGCCTGCGCTGGTCGGCGGTCTCTTCACCCGGTGGTTCCACCGCTGGGCCCTGATCGCCGGCTGGGCGGTCGGCATGCTGTACGGGACGGTCGCCGCGTACGGCGTGGCCAGCCCGACGCAGAAGCACTTCGGCGGCTCCTCGAAGGAGATCCCGGGCATCGGCGAGATCGGTTACATCGGTCTCACCGCGTTCGTCCTGAACGTGGTGGTCGTGGTCGTCCTCACCTTCGTCCTCAACGCGCTGAAGGCACCGGCCGGGATCGACGAGACCTCCCCGTCCGACTACACGGCGGACGCGGGCGACCCGGGCGTCAAGACGGTGCTCCCGCCCGCCACGGTGGGTGCGCCGGGCGGCCACTGACTATGACGGCACCCTGACAGCACTCCGGCCGGGCTCCGGACACACGACACAACATGTGGGGGCTGCCTCGACGGGCAGCCCCCACATGTATGCTCATGCTCGCTGTCGCCGCAGGGGAATCCGGTGCGAATCCGGAACTGTCCCGCAACGGTGTGATCGGTGTGCTTTTGCACATCCGAAGTCCGAAGACCTGTCGGCAGCGCGCCCGGCTCGACCGAACCGGGCGCAGAGACGTCCGGGCCTCGCGGATGGGCCGGTGGACGCCGCACGCAGTGCTGCCGCCTCCGGGCCCCACGCTGCCCGGCTGCCCCCGTTCCCCGCCGGCCCCGAGCCGAGCGAGGGAGAGCACCGCGGTGACCATCGCGCCAGCCGATCCGGTTTCAGCAGCAGAGTCCGCCGAGAAGAACCGGTCCGCCGGGACCGCAACGTCCACGGACGCCCCGGGGACCGCACTGCTGCGGACCCTCACCGACCTCACGGCGGATCTGCCCGACACCGACCCCGGCCGTGTCGCCGCCGCCGCGCTGCGCGGCCGCAATGCCCAGTCGGACGAGGCGGAGCTGCGCTCGCTGGCCACCGAGGCCGCCGCGGGCCTCATCTCCGAGGACCCCGCCTACTCCCGGCTCGCCGCCCGCCTCCTCACCCGCACCATCGCGGACGAGGCGTCAGGCCAGGGCGCGGTCTCCTTCTCCGCCTCCGTCGCCGTCGGCCACCGCGAGGGCCTGATCGCGGACCGCACCGCCCAGTTCGTCCGGGTCCACGCCTCCCGGCTCGACGCCCTGGTCGGCGCCTCGCTCGTGGGCGGCGCCGACGACCGGTTCGGCTACTTCGGACTGCGGACCCTCTACAGCCGCTATCTGCTGCGCCACCCGCTGACCCGCGAGGTGATCGAGACCCCGCAGCACTTCATGCTGCGCGTCGCGTCCGGTCTCGCGGAGGACGACACCCCGGAGGCGCTGGACGAGGTCGCCGCGCTGTACGGCCTGATGAGCCGGCTCGACTATCTCCCCTCCTCCCCCACGCTCTTCAACTCCGGCACGCGGCACCCGCAGATGTCCTCCTGCTATCTGCTGGACTCGCCGCTGGACGAGCTCGACTCGATCTACGACCGCTACCACCAGGTGGCCCGGCTCTCCAAGCACGCGGGCGGCATCGGCCTCTCGTACTCCCGTATCCGCGCCCGCGGTTCACTGATCCGCGGCACCAACGGGCACTCCAACGGGATCGTGCCGTTCCTCAAGACGCTGGACGCCTCGGTCGCCGCCGTCAACCAGGGCGGCCGCCGCAAGGGCGCCGCGGCCGTCTACCTGGAGACCTGGCACGCGGACATCGAGGAGTTCCTGGAGCTGCGCGACAACACGGGCGAGGACCAGCGGCGTACGCACAACCTCAACCTGGCGCACTGGATTCCGGACGAGTTCATGCGCCGCGTCGACGCGGACGGCCAGTGGTCGCTGTTCTCGCCCGCCGACGTGCCCGAGCTGGTCGACCTGTGGGGCGACGACTTCGACACGGCGTACCGCGCCGCCGAGGCGGCGGGGCTGGCCCGCAAGACGATGCCGGCACGGGACCTGTACGGCCGCATGATGCGTACGCTCGCGCAGACCGGTCAGGGCTGGATGACGTTCAAGGACGCCTCCAACCGCACGGCCAACCAGACCGCCGAGCCGGGCCGCGTGGTCCACTCCTCGAACCTGTGCACCGAGATCCTCGAAGTCACGGACGACGGCGAGACGGCCGTCTGCAACCTCGGTTCGGTCAACCTAGGCGCGTTCGTGGCCGACGGCGACATCGACTGGGAGCGCCTGGACTCCACGGTCCGCACCGCCGTGACCTTCCTCGACCGGGTCGTCGACATCAACTTCTACCCGACCGAACAGGCCGGCCGGTCCAACGCGCGCTGGCGTCCGGTGGGCCTGGGCGCGATGGGCCTCCAGGACGTCTTCTTCCAGCTGCGCCTGCCGTTCGACTCCCCCGAGGCGCGGGCGCTGTCCACGAAGATCTCCGAGCGGATCATGCTCGCCGCGTACGAGGCGTCCTGCGATCTCGCCGAGCGCTCCGGCCCCCTCCCCGCCTGGTCGCAGACCCGCACCGCCCGCGGTGTGCTGCACCCCGACCACTACGGCACCGAGCTGAACTGGCCGGAGCGCTGGGACGCCCTGCGCGCCCGGATCGCGACGACCGGAATGCGCAACTCGCTGCTGCTGGCCATCGCCCCGACGGCGACGATCGCCTCGATCGCCGGGGTGTACGAGTGCATCGAGCCGCAGGTCTCCAACCTCTTCAAGCGCGAGACGCTCAGCGGTGAGTTCCTCCAGGTCAACGCCTACCTGGTCGACGAGCTGAAGAAGCTCGGCGTGTGGGACGCGCGGACCCGGGAGGCGCTGCGCGAGGCGAGCGGTTCCGTGCAGGGCTTCGCCTGGATCCCCGAGGAGGTACGGGCGCTGTACCGCACGGCGTGGGAGATCCCGCAGCGCGGCCTGATCGACATGGCCGCGGCGCGTACGCCGTTCCTCGACCAGAGCCAGTCGCTGAACCTGTTCCTGGAGACGCCGACGATCGGCAAGCTCTCCTCGATGTACGCGTACGCCTGGAAGCAGGGGCTGAAGACGACGTACTACCTGCGCTCGCGCCCGGCGACCCGGATCGCCCGCGCGGCGTCGGCCGCCCCCGTCCCCGTACAGGCGGCCGCCCCCGACGCGGACGCGATCGCCTGCTCCCTCGAAAACCCCGAGTCCTGCGAGGCCTGCCAGTAATGAGCTCCACCGAGACCAAGAACCTGCTCGACCCGGGCTTCGAACTGACCCTGCGGCCCATGCGCTACCCGGACTTCTACGAGCGCTACCGCGACGCGATCAAGAACACCTGGACGGTGGAGGAGGTCGACCTCCACTCCGACGTCGCCGATCTGGCGAAGCTGTCGCCCGGCGAGCAGCACATGATCGGGCGGCTCGTCGCGTTCTTCGCGACGGGGGACTCGATCGTCTCCAACAACCTCGTACTGACGCTGTACAAGCACATCAACTCGCCCGAGGCGCGGCTGTATCTGTCCCGGCAGCTCTTCGAGGAGGCCGTTCACGTCCAGTTCTATCTGACGCTGCTCGACACCTACCTGCCCGACCCGGACGACCGCGCGGCGGCGTTCGACGCGGTCGAGGAGATTCCCTCGATCCGGGAGAAGGCGCAGTTCTGCTTCAAGTGGATCAACGAGGTCGAGAAGCTCGACCGGCTGGAGACGAAGGCCGACCGCCGTCGTTTCCTGCTGAACCTGATCTGCTTCGCGGCGTGCATCGAGGGGCTGTTCTTCTACGGCGCCTTCGCGTACGTGTACTGGTTCCGCTCCCGAGGTCTGCTCCACGGCCTCGCCACGGGGACCAACTGGGTCTTCCGTGACGAGACCATGCACATGAACTTCGCGTTCGAGGTCGTGGACACGGTCCGCAAGGAGGAGCCGGATCTCTTCGACGACGCCCTCCAGCAGCAGGTCACCGACATGCTGAGGGAGGCTGTCGAGGCGGAGCTGCAGTTCGGCCGCGACCTCTGCGGCGAGGGCCTGCCGGGAATGAACACCGAGTCGATGCGCCAGTACCTGGAGTGTGTAGCCGACCAGCGCCTCACCCGCCTCGGTTTCGCCCCGCTGTACGGCTCCGAGAACCCGTTCTCGTTCATGGAGCTCCAGGGCGTCCAGGAGCTGACGAACTTCTTCGAGCGCAGGCCGTCCGCGTACCAGGTGGCCGTGGAGGGCTCCGTCGGCTTCGACGACGACTTCTAGACCCGGGCCCAGGAGCCGATGGAGGGGCGCCGTGTGGCCGCGACCGGCCGTGCGGCGCCTTCGGCCTGCGGCGGTTCGGCTCCCTGGTTCCGTTCCGGCGCCCGCAGCTCGCGGTCGATGCGCCGTTCGCGGGCGAGGCCGACCAGTGCGGGCAGCAGGACGAGGACGAAAAGAGCGGCTATGCCCGTGTAGTTCATGAATGTGTTCATGCCTCTACTGTCGTCCCTCCGGACAGAATCCGGCAGTGGCAGGACTGTCACACACCATCGAATTACTGCCACACTGTCGCCATGTCCAAGCTGAACAACGTCGCCGTCCTCCTGCTCGACGAGGTACACCCCTTCGAACTCGGCGTGCTGTGCGAGGTCTTCGGGCTCGACCGCAGCGAAGCGGGCCTGCCCGTACACGACTTCGCGGTGGTCTCCGCGGAGGGGCCGGTCCTGCGGACCCACGCCGGATTCACGATCAGCACCCCGTACGGCCTCGACCGGCTGGACGAGGCCGACCTCATCGCCGTCCCCGCGGGCAGCCATTTCGCGGACCGGACTTATCCCGAGGAGGCTCTCGACTCCCTGCGCCGGGCCGTGGACCGCGGCGCCCGCGTGCTGAGCGTCTGCTCCGGCGCGTACGTGCTCGGCGCGGCCGGACTGCTGGACGGGCGCCGCTGCACCACCCACTGGCGCCACGCGGCCGAACTGGCCCGCCGTTTCCCCCTGGCCGTCGTCGAGCCCGACGTGCTGTATGTGGACGACGGCCCGGTCATCAGCTCCGCGGGCACGGCAGCGGGCATCGACGCCTCGCTCCACCTCGTGCGGCAGGCGCACGGGCAGGAGGTCGCCAACGCGGTCGCCCGCCGTATGGTCGTGCCGCCGCACCGCGACGGCGGGCAGGCGCAGTACATCGAGCGCCCGCTGCCCCGGGCCGCGTGCGACACGGTCGGCGAGACGCTCGCCTGGATGGAACGCAATCTCGACCAGGAGCTGACCGTCGAGCAGCTCGCCGGTCTGGCCCACATGTCGCCGCGCACCTTCGCACGCCGCTTCCAGCAGGAGACGGGGACCACGCCGTACCGCTGGCTGCTGCGCCAACGGGTGCTCCTGGCCCAGCGCTTGCTGGAGAGCTCCGACGAGACCATGGACACGATCGCCGCCCGGACCGGCTTCGGTACCGCGGCGGCGCTCCGCCACCAGTTCGTGCGCTCGCTCGACACCACTCCGCACGCCTACCGCCGGACCTTCCGCGGCCCGGCCGCGGTGCCCGAGGTGGCCTGAGACTCCCAGGACGCACGATGCCCCGCCCGGATTCCTCCCGGGCGGGGCTCCTGTGCGACCGGTCGTGACGCGGCTCAGATTCCGCAGCTCGACGCCGACCAGAAGCGGCTGGGCCCCTGGTTGACGTGGACGTGGTCACCGTGACCGGCGTAGCCCGGGCCGAGAATCCCGTTGAAGCCGTGGTTACGGGCCTGCTTGGCGAGGGTGCACAGCGAGTGCGGCCCCGAGCCGAGGTCGACGGCGTCACCGTACAGATGGCGGCTGTTCGAGGCTCCGCCGACCGCGGAGTTGCAGGAGTAGGACCGGAAGCCGCTGGTCACACGGATGGAGGCGTCACCGAGCGCGTGCCGGAGCGCCTCCAGCTTCCACATCGAGCTCAGGGCATTGGCCCTGGCCGTGCCCGCGGCGACCGCTCCGCCCGCCCAGGTGCTGTTGCAGTTGTTGAGCTCGGGGTACGTGAAGTGGATCGGGGTGCAGTCGTCGTCCTGGAGCGCGTACAGCTTGGACTGGGTGGCGGGACCGGCGACGCCGTCCGCGGCGAGGCCGTAGGCGGCCTGGAACCGCTGGACCGCCGCGGTGGTGGCCGGGCCGTACGAACCGTCGATGGCGAGGACGGCGTTGTATCCGGGGTATCCGGCCACCCGGATCTGGAGCTGGGTGACATCGTTGCCGGTGGCGCCCTGGGAAAGTGTCCTGGTCCAGGTGAAGCAGCCGTCGGCCTGTGCGGGGCCGGCGGTCAGTACGGCTCCGCCTATTGCGAAAGCCATGGCCATGACAATGCTGAGCATGGCGTGTGCGGTGCGTCTGAGCATGGGGAGCTCCCTACCACGGTGAGGTGTTGGGGGTGAGACTGTCGGACGAGTCGACGCGCGTCAACTATGCCTGGAGAAACAGTGGTTGACCGTCACCCCACCCGGTACACGGACGGGGCCCCGCCGCCGGCCGTACCGGCGACAGGGCCCCGTCCACGGAGCGTGAGCGGTCAGTCGTTGGGGACGACCTCGTAGCGCGGCGTGCCCTCGGCCATCTGCCGCAGCGCGTCCTTGCGGTCCCGCTTCGAGAGCCGGTCGATGTACAGGTAGCCGTACAGGTGGTCCGTCTCGTGCTGGAGGCAGCGTGCGAAGTAGCCGTTGCCCCGCACCCTGACCGGGTTGCCCTTCGCGTCCTGCCCGCGCACCACCGCGTAATCGGGGCGGGCGAGCGCGGCGTACGCCGTCGGCACGGAGAGGCAGCCCTCGTTGGAGTCGTCCAGGACGCGCTCCTGGGGCGGCAGCTCCTCGAGCACCGGGTTGCAGATCGCACCGACGTGCCGCACACCGTCGTCGTCCATGCAGTCGTAGACGAAGACCTTGAGGTCCACGCCGATCTGGTTGGCGGCCAGGCCCACGCCCTCCGCCGTCCGCTGGCTGGCGAACATGTCGTCGATCAGCCGGGCCAGCTCGTCGTCGAACGCGGTGACGTCCTTGCACTCCTTGTGGAGCACCGGGTTGCCCACGACCGTGACCGGCCGCGAGGTACCGCGCTCGCGGTACGCCGCCTCACGTGCCTCGCAGTCCTCGGTGTCGACGAGGAAACCCTCGTCGTCGACGCTGATCTGCTCGTCCGTCTCCTGCTGCGCCATGTCCGCCGTACGCCTTCCTGCAAACCTGAAACCCGTGAACCCCGGGATAACCGGCACCGGAATTCGGTGCCCGTACAGCCTACGGGCACCGCTCAGCAGACTTCTTCGAGATCCCGCCACTCACGGCTGTCCGGGCTGTCCGCGACCCAGCCGTCCAGCAGCCCGCGCACCAGCCCCGCCGGTGCCGCGAGACCGCATTCGCGCTCCGGCACCCAGAGGTCACCGGCCGTGCGGTGGCCCAGCGGACCCGGGTGGCCCGGCTCGCTGTGGTCGTGCGGATCGAGGTGCTCGCCGTCGCCCTCGTCGCTCTCCATCCTGCTCTCCGAGCAGGCCCGGCAGAGCAGCCGTACGGATGACGACCAGTCCTCGGCGGCGAACCCGGCGTCGGACGCGAGCTGCTCCAGTGCGTCCCGGTCCGCCTCGGTCGCCGCTTCCAGGAGCACGACCCAGGTGGGTACGGGAGAGGGCGCCCACAGCTCGATCTCGTCGAAGACCGGATACGAGGGCCCGGCGGCGGTGACCCGCTCGCCGTGCGGCACCCCGTCGTGCAGGACGACCTCGCCCCACCGCCGGCCGGAGGAGGGCAGCGGGATCGACAGCACCTCCATGCGTGCCGGATCCAGCCTGCGGCCCCAGACCACCTCGGACTCGCCCTCGGGCGACAGCCGTACCGCCGCGCTGCCCAGCTCCATGCCGAGCGGCTCGCTGGTGGCCGCCGCGCTGTGCTGCCCGTTGCCCGGGACCTTGAGCCCGTACGCCTGCCACGCCCTGCGCGCCAGCGGCCAGTCCTGGAGCGCGGTGGCCGCGATCCCGACGTTCCACCAGTCCGGCGCCCCGGACTCCCGGTCCAGGAGCGCCACGGCCCGCAGACCCGCGGCCCTCGCCTGCTCCCAGTCGTGCCTGAACTTGTGCAGCAGCGCCAGATTGAACCAGGACTCGGAGAGCCAGGGTTCCAGGTCAACCGCGCGTGTCAGCAGCGCCCCCGCGTCCTCGTACCGGCCGTCGCCGATCAGCGTGAACGCGCGGTCCGTGGCCTGCCGCCAAGAGGCGGAGGGCCGATGCCGTACCTTCCCGAAGATCCTCACGATTCCCGCCTGTCCCGACTGGACACCCTCGTTTTCCGCTCTACTTTCGCATCCAACCATGCCCGGCCGGACGCCCGCTCATTACCCATGGGTTACCCAGGCCGGACCTGGGTCAGACCGCCCCGTGCCAGGACGCCGGCCAGCGCTTCCACGACCTGGGGCTGGTAGTCGTGGCCGGTGCCCAGCCTGAGCTGTTCCAGAGCTCCGAGCGGCCCGATGGCGCTTTCCCCGCACAGGTCGTCGTATGCGTTGACCGCCCGGACGATCCTGGCGGACAGCGGCTGCTCGCGGTAGGGGTCGGCCTGCTGCTCCACCACCACCGCGACCGCGGTGTCCACTCCCGTCTGGCGGACCACCGCCCCGCCCAGGAGCGCGATCCGGCGCTGGTCGGCGGGCGGCAGGGTGGCGGTGGCCCCCTCGGCCACCGGGTCCACGAGCGAGAGCTGACCGATGTCGTGCATCAGCGCCGCGTACTCAAGGACGGTCAGTTCCCGCCCGGACAGGCCCAGCTCCCGTCCCACGGCGGTGGAGAGCTCGGCGACCCGGCGGGCGTGCCCGTGCGGGGTGTATCCGGCGATCTCCGTGGAGCGGGCCAGGGAGGCGATGGTCTGCCGGTAGGTCGTACGGACGGCGGCGAACCGGCGGTAGGAGACCTGGGTGAGCAGCAGCGGCACGCACAGGACGGGCAGCGCCCACAGCCCCGCGACGGCGACCCCGATCGCCATCACGGCGCCGGTCGCGCAGACCGCGGAGCCGATGCCGATGAGGGCCCGCAGCTCGTCGCGGAGCAGCGGGCCGTACGGATAGCGGGTGCGGGAGTGCAGCAGCAGCGCGGCGAGCACGGCGTCGCACAGGGCGGTCAGGGCCAGCAGCAGAAGCAGGAAGAGGACGAAGTACGGGCCGTCGCCGAACCAGCGTCCGGACTGACCCGAGTTGTAGAGAGGCTGGAAGCACACGGCGGCGAACCCGACGGTCAGGATGCGGCGGGCCGCCAGATCGGGGCCGGGTCCGTTGCCGCGCGCCACATGGGGCACGGCGGCGAGGAGCTGCGCGGCGACGACGACGGCGACCACCTGGAAGGCCCCGTGAGTGGTGGGTTCCCCGCCGCTGCGTCCCAGGAGGGCGTACGCGAGGGCTCCGGCGGCGCCGAGGGGTGCGGGCTCCCGCTCACCCGGCACGGCCCCCCAGCGCGCCAGCTCGCCGGTCACCACGAGGGCGGCGAAGCAGAGGGCGTGCCCCGGCTCGGCGATGCCGTACCAGAGGGTGTGGGCGAACGCGGCGACGGTGAGGACGAGCGCGGCCCCGCGGACGGCCAGGGCGGCGGGGCGGCCGGCCGGCCGCACCCGGACCCGGCTCACCCGGGACGCTCCGCGGACACATCCGTCCCGTCCCCCCGGTCCGCCGCTTCACGACCATCCGCGGCCCTCTCACGCCCGTCCGGCGATGGTGCCGGGGACGGCCGCCGGACGTCCCCGGCGCCCTCCTCCCGAGCCCCCGGCACCGGCATCCGCTCCCGCACCGCCACCTCGTCCGCCGTGACGGCGGTGGCGGCGCCCGACCAGCCGTGCCGCGCGAGCCCCCGCGCCAGCGCCCCCACCATCTGCGGATCGAACTGGCTGCCCGCGCACCGTTCGAGCTCCGCGACGGCGGCCGGGACGGGCCGCCCACGCCGGTAGGAGCGGGTGGAGGTCATCGCGTCGAAGGCGTCGGCGACGGCGACGACCCGGGCGAACTCGGGGATCTGCCGCCCGCTGAGGCCGTACGGATAGCCGCTGCCGTCGAGCCGCTCGTGATGGTGCAGGATCGCCGCCCGTGCCTCGTCCAGGAAGCCGATGCCCCGGACGATCTCGTGCCCGTACTCCGGATGCAGTTCGATGACCCGGCGCTCCTCCGGTGTCAGCGGGCCGTCCTTGCGCAGGACCCGGGTGGGGACGCCCAGCTTGCCGACGTCGTGCAGGATTCCGGCGAACCGGAGGGCTTCGAGCCGGCTCTCCTGCATGCCGAGCTCGCGGGCGATCAGCACGGATGCCTTGCCCACCCGCTCGCTGTGCCCGCGGGTGTACTTGTCCTTGATGTCGACGGCCTGCACCAGCGCCCTGATCGTCGCGCGGTGCGCGGCGTGCTCGCGGTGGTACTGGGCGAAGACCCAGCAGGAGATGTACATCGGCAGCAGCACGAAGAGCGCCGACAGCGGGCCGTACGAGCTGCGCCACAGGACGGCCATCATCAGCCCGGCGAGCGCGTGCACCAGGTGCGGCCCCAGCGAGTGCGGCAGCAGGCCGCGCCAGGCGTGCCGGGCGGGCTGCCGCTCGGCCGTGACGAGGATGCAGCCGTCCAGCACGGTCAGGACGAGGCTGAAGGCGAGGGCGGCGGCGCAGGCGGGCAGCAGGGCGTACGGAAAATCCGGGACACCCTGGTCCCCGCTTCCGCCGCCGAGCGCCCCGGGCCCGCCGAGCACCGTGTGGGCGCACGAGGCGGCCCACACGGTGACCGAGAGCTGTGCGGCCCGCCATACGCGGCGGGCGGCGAAGGGAGGCTGCTCCACCCGGCCGGCGAGCGACCCCAAAATCGCCACGAGGGCGGCGGCGGCCGGCGGCAGCAGGAACGCGGCGGCGAGCAGCAGCGGAAAGAACGATCCCGCGCTGATCGGTACGGAGCTGCCGAAGAAGGGGCAGCGGCCGGGAAGTTCACAGACGAGGTAGAGCGTGGTGAGGAGGGCGAGGGTGCCCCACGGGGTGGCGGCTCCCGGGGTCCACGCGGGTAAGGAACACAGGACGGCACAGATCACCGCGCCCAGGATGCAGACGCGTGCCGCCCGCGGTGTGCTCCTCACCCGTACCGCCCGCCCCCCGCGTGGTCAATGGAGGCGCCAGGCTAGCGAGTTGGGCGCGCGGCCGAGCCCCGATGAGTCCGATTAGCGCATTCGGGTGATGGGCGGGGGCCCGGGCGGTACGCCGAAGGGCACGCCGCGCAACGGCGTGCCCTTCGCAAACGGCGGTGGTGCGCGGTTACTCCGCGGCGGGTGTCGGCATGCCCGCGGTGTCCATCGAGAGGTCCTGCTCGGGAACCGCCTGACCCGAGCGGATCAGGTCGATCCGGCCCATCACCTTGGAGCGCAGATCGGTCGGGACGTCGTCCTGACCGCAGCAGCGCTTCACCAGCTTCTTCACGGCCTGCTCCAGGCCGTACTTCTCCAGGCACGGGGAGCACTCCTCGAAGTGCACCTCGAACTTCGTGCAGTCGCCCTCGGGCATCTCATGGTCGAGGAACTCGTAGAGATGATCGAGAACCTCTGAGCAATCCGTCTCGTGCGGCTCTCCGCAGCTCATGAGGCCGAGCCTTTCCGATCGTCCGACTCACCGGCACCGGCGGGGACGAGCCCGCGCTCACGGGCGTAGTCCTCCAGCATGCCGCGCAGTTGCCGGCGGCCGCGGTGCAGTCGGGACATCACCGTACCGATGGGAGTCCCCATGATGTCCGCGATCTCCTTGTAGGCAAAGCCCTCTACGTCTGCGAGGTAGACCGCGATGCGGAACTCTTCGGGGATCGCCTGGAGCGCGGCCTTCACGTCGGAGTCCGGCAGATGGTCGAGAGCCTGGGACTCCGCGGAGCGCAGACCTGTCGACATGTGCGACTCGGCGCGCGCCAGCTGCCAGTCCTCGATCTCCTCGGCAGCGCTGCGCTGGGGCTCGCGCTGCTTCTTGCGATACGAGTTGATGAACGTGTTGGTAAGGATGCGGTACATCCACGCCTTGAGGTTCGTACCCTCACGGAACTGGTGGAAGGAGCCGTACGCCTTGGCATACGTCTCCTGGACCAGATCCTCGGCATCGGCCGGGTTCCGCGTCATACGCAGCGCGGCCGAGTACATCTGGTCGAGAAACCCGAGAGCGTCCCGCTCGAACCGCGCGTTGCGCTCGGCGGTCGTCTCCTCTGCGCGGCCGTCGTCGGTCCCTGTGTCGGTCCCAGTGACCGGACCCACCTCCTCCAACGATGTGGCGGAGCCGAAACCGGACCCGCTCGAATCGGAGAATAGTCGACCTTGCTTCGAGGCGGGCTGTCGATCCGATCCGCTCAGCGCCCGCTCGGGAGCGGTCTTGGCCGCATGCAGCACCGTCCACTCCAGGTCAGCAGTGTTCGAGCGGCGCGGGCAGATGGTCGAACCCATGCGACGGACTCCCTCTCCACAGACGACGTTGTTGTACCGACGTCCCGAACAACAGCGGCCCCCCACGCATCATTCCCGGGGGCGTGGGTCACACCAGGGAGGCCAGCCACCGGGCCGCCGCACCGGTGATGACGGACATCACCTGATCCTCGCTCAGGCCCGACCGCTTCGGTACGGCGAAGCCGTGGTCCCCGTACTCCACCTCGGCGAGCTCGTACTCCCCCGGCGGGAATTCGGCGGGCCGCCCGAACGGGTCGTTGCCGCCCTGCACGACGAGAGTGGGCACGCCCGCGCCGAGCAGCTCGTCCGCCCGCGACTTCTCCGGCCTGCCCGGCGGATGCAGCGGGAAGCTGAGCGCGAGGACGGCTCGGGCGCCGAGCCCGGACGCCGTGCGGCAGGCGACCCTGGCACCGGCGCTGCGCCCGCCGGCGACGACGGGCAGCCCCGGCGCGGTCAGCGCGGGCCACAGCCCCCGCCATCCGGTGTCCAGCGTCTTCGGGGCGGGCGCGAGCTTCTTGCCGGCCACGCGCCACGGCTGCTCCACCAGGGCGACGCCCACCCCCTCGCCGGGCAGCGCGGCGGCGAGGGCCTTCAGGTCACGGGCCTCGATGCCACCGCCCGCGCCGTGGCCGAGGGCGAGCACCAGGCGGGCCTCGGACGGAAGCGTCCAGGTGATCCGGGCGGGCCCGGCGTCCGTGTCGACCGTTTGCACTTTCTCTGCACGACTCACAGGGCCATCAAATCAAGCCGGAGCCCTCAGAACAGCGTCGCCACCTCCGGCGCGGCCAGCTCCTCCAGCAGTTCCGGCCCGTTGTTGCGGACGTTGCTGACCTCTGTGGCCACCGGGTAGGCCCGCATCAGCCCGCCGGGCGGCGGGGTGAGCAGCCCCTTCAGTTCCTCGACCTCGGTGCGCGCGGGGTCGAGCCAGGCGTCCCACCGGTCCGGGGTGAGCATCAGCGGCATCCGGGGGTGGATGTCGGCGAGGGCGGCGGGCCCCTCGGCGGGGGCGACGGCGAGCGGGGACGTCTCCGCCTCGGTCGTGATCACCGAACAGGTCACCCACCACGCCTGGGGGTGGTCGTCGGGAAGGGTCCGGTCGCGCCAGAACTCGTACAGTCCGGCCATCGCGAAGACCGATCCGTCGGCGGGCGTCACGAAGTACGGCTGCTTGCGGGGCCGCTTCTTCCTGCCCTTCTCCTCCAGTTGGCGTTCCTCGGTGCCGGTGACCCACTCGTAGTAGCCGTCGGCGGGCAGGATGCAGCGCTGCGAGGCGAAGGGGCGGCGGAAGGACGGCTTCTCGTGCACCGTCTCGGCGCGGGCGTTGATCATGCGGGCGGCGCCCTCCCGCGACTTCGCCCAGGAAGGCACGAGTCCCCACTTCAGGGCACGGAGCTGGCGAACCGGACGTTGATCGTCCGCGTCCTTCACAGGACGTTCCAGTACGGCGTAGACCTCCTTGGTCGGCGCCACGTTCCAGTCGGGCTCCAGGGCCTCGGCCGGCTCCCACTTCTCGATTCCGAAGAGCCCGGTCAGATCCTCGGGCCGCCGACTCGCTGCATACCGTCCGCACATAAGTGCCAGACTGCCACGACCTCCCGTCACGAACGCAAGGAGCCGCCCGGCCAATGAACAGCACCGATCTGGGCGATCTGTGGGATCGCGTCTTCGGTACCCAGCCGCTGCCCGAACAGTGGCTGGTCGTCGTGACCGCCACCGTCGCGCTCGTAGCCGTCGTACCGAATCTCATATGGCGGCTCTCACGGAACGCGATCACCATCGCGCACGAGGGCGGCCACGGGCTGGTCGCCCTCGTCACCGGACGCCGGCTCTCCGGAATCCGGCTGCACTCGGACACCAGCGGACTGACCGTGAGCCGCGGCAAGCCGACCGGCATCGGCATGATCCTCACGGCCGCCGCGGGGTACACGGCGCCGCCGCTCCTCGGCCTCGGCGGGGCATGGCTGCTGGTCAACGGCAGGATCACGCTCCTGCTGTGGCTGGCCACGGCGCTGCTCGCGGTCATGCTGGTGATGATCCGCAACGTGTACGGGGCGCTGACGGTGATCCTCACCGGATCGACCTTCCTGCTGGTGTCCTGGCTGGCCTCGGCCGCGTGGCAGTCGCTCTTCGCGTACACCGCCGTCTGGTTCCTGCTGCTGGGCGGCGTCCGTCCCGCGTTCGAGCTGCAGTCCAAACGGCGGCACGGCGGTGCGCCGGATTCCGACGCGGACCAGCTGGCGCGGCTCACGGACGCACCGGCCGCGCTCTGGCTGTTCCTCTTCCACGCGGTGTCCCTCTGCTCGCTGATCGGCGGAGGGCGCTGGCTGCTCGGTCTGTGACGGCCGACAGCGCCGCACGGCCCCTATCACCCTCACGTTACGCCCCGGTTTCCGCCTATTTGATCAAGATCCGGGTTTGCGAGGAGCCACTAAAGTGAGGGCCATGACCGAAAGTTCCGTGCGCCCCGCCCTCTGGCCCGCCCCCCACGCGAGCGGAGCCGTCGACGCGACCGTCACCGTGCCCGGATCGAAATCGGTCACCAACCGGGCGCTCGTCCTGGCCGCCCTCTCCTCCGAGCCCGGCTGGCTGCGGCGCCCGCTGCGCTCCCGCGACACCCTGCTGATGGCCCAGGCACTGCGCACGATGGGCGTCGGCATCGAGGAGGGCATCGGCCCCGACGGCTCGGGCGAGGCATGGCGGGTCATCCCCGCCGGCCTGCACGGCCCGGCCACGGTCGACGTCGGCAACGCCGGAACGGTCATGCGCTTCCTCCCGCCCGTCGCGACCCTCGCCGACGGCCCCGTCCGCTTCGACGGCGACGCCCGCTCCTACGAGCGCCCCCTGAACGGCGTGATCGACGCCCTGCGCACCCTGGGCGCCAGGATCGACGACGAGGCGCGCGGCGCGCTGCCGCTGACCGTCCACGGCGCCGGTGCGCTGGAGGGCGGTTCGGTGGAGATCGACGCCTCCTCGTCCTCCCAGTTCGTCTCGGCGCTGCTGCTGTCGGCCCCCCGCTTCAATCAGGGCGTCGAGGTACGGCACACGGGCTCGACACTCCCCTCCATGCCGCACATCCGGATGACCGTGGACATGCTGCGGGCCATCGGCGCGCAGGTGGACGAGCCGGAGACGGGCGGCGAGCCCAATGTGTGGCGGGTCTCCCACTCGGCGCTGCTCGGCCGCGATCTGACCGTCGAACCCGACCTCTCCAACGCCCAGCCGTTCCTGGCCGCCGCGCTGGTCACCGGGGGCCGGGTCACCGTCCCCGACTGGCCGCTGCGCACCACCCAGCCAGGTGACGCGCTGCGCGAGATCTTCACCACGATGGGTGGCAGCTGCGAGCTGACCGAACACGGGCTCACCTTCACCGGCTCGGGCCGCGTCCACGGCCTCGACGTGGATCTGAGCGAGGTCGGCGAGCTGACTCCGGGCATCGCCGCCGTCGCGGCCCTCGCCGACTCCCCCTCCACCCTGCGCGGCGTGGCCCATCTGCGGCTCCACGAGACGGACCGGCTGGCGGCGCTCACCAAGGAGATCAACGAGCTCGGCGGCGACGTCACCGAGACCGCCGACGGCCTGCACATCCGGCCGCGCCCGCTGCACGGCGGTACCTTCCATACGTACGACGACCACCGGATGGCCACGGCCGGGTCGATCATCGGCCTCGCCGTACCGGGTGTGGAGATCGAGAACGTGGGCACCACCGCGAAGACGCTGCCGGACTTCCCCGAGATGTGGACCGCGATGCTCGGGTCCACCGGAACGGCCGGGGCCTGACGACATGCGCCGCTACGGCAAGAACCCCGACGAGGACGACATCCGCGTCCGCCCGAACCCCAAGGGCAACCGGCCACGAACCCACACACGGCCGAAACACGAAGAGGCCCAGGACGGCATGGTCCTCACCGTCGACCGGGGCCGGCTCACCTGCCTGGTGGACGGTCGTACGGTGATGGCGATGAAGGCCCGCGAGCTGGGCCGCAAGGCCGCGGTGGTCGGCGACACCGTCTCCATCGTGGGTGACCTCTCCGGCGACAAGGACACCCTGGCCCGCATCGTCCGCATCGGCTCACGCCGCTCGGTACTGCGACGCACGGCCGACGACGACGATCCGTACGAGCGCGTGGTCGTCGCCAACGCGGACCAACTGGCAATCGTCACCGCCCTCGCCGATCCGGAACCGCGCCCGCGCATGATCGACCGCTGCCTCGTCGCGGCGTACGACGGCGGGCTCACCCCGCTCCTCGTCCTCACGAAGTCGGACCTGGCCCCGCCGGACGCGCTGCTGGCCGCGTACACGCCGCTGGGCGTCCCGTACATCGTGACCAACCGTGAGGAGCTGGAGAGCGGTGACGCGGCCGAGCGCGTGCGCGAGCAGCTGAACGACCGGATCACCGCCTTCGTCGGGCACTCCGGGGTCGGCAAGACGACCCTGGTCAACGCCCTGGTACCGAAGGACAGAAGGCGTACGACCGGTGTCGTCAACGCGGTCACGGGCCGTGGCAGGCACACCACCACGTCGGCGCTCGCGCTCCCTCTTCCGGACGCGCGCGGATGGGTGATCGACACCCCCGGAGTGCGCTCCTTCGGACTGCACCACGTCGACCCGTCCCGGGTCATCCTGGCCTTCCCCGACCTGGAGCCCGGCACCGAGAAGTGCCCGCGCGGCTGCACGCACGACGATCAGCAACCGGAATGCGCGCTCGGCGCCTGGGTGGCCGATGGCCATGCCGACCCCGCGCGGCTCGACTCGCTGCGGCGGCTGCTCGCCACCCGGGAACGGCGCGAGGGCGACTGACGGATTCACGCGACTCGCGCACGTTTGCGAGCTCCCATGACTGGTAAGTGCATAATCGCGTTCTAGCGAGACGAAGCAGTCACTACGTGGGAGGGAACCCGGCGATGGCGTGGCTGCTGGTCGTGGTCGCAGGAATCCTGGAGACCGGCTTCGCGGTGTGTCTGAAACTCTCGCACGGGTTCACCCGGCTCTGGCCGACGATCGCGTTCTGCGTGTTCGCGCTCGGCAGCTTCGGCCTGCTGACGCTCGCACTGAAGAAGCTGGACGTGGGCCCGGCCTACGCGGTGTGGACCGGAATCGGCGCGGCGGGTACGGCGATCTACGGGATGGTCTTCCTCGACGACGTGGTGTCCACGCTCAAGCTGGTCTCCATCTCGCTGGTGATCATCGGTGTGATCGGCCTCCAGCTCTCCGGCTCCGCTCAGTGACCGGCCCCCGGGTACCTCCCGGGGTGCCGCGCCACCACCTCGCGCACCAGCGGCGCCATGTCCGCCGCGGCGTCGGCCGACGGCACGGCGGCGTAGGAGAGCGCCGGCCTGAGCGCGCGCCGGATGAGGGCGCGGGCCAGTCCGTCCTTGCTGCCGAATTCGTACAGCCCTCGCGCCGACCCGTGGTCCCGGGGCCGTGTAGCCCCGGTGGGTGGCTGTGGATACTGTGACGACATGCCCGATTACCACGATGATCTGCGTCTCGCCCATGTACTCGCGGATGCCGCCGACGCGGCGACGATGGACCGGTTCAAGGCTCTCGATCTGAAGGTCGAGACGAAGCCGGACATGACTCCGGTGAGCGAGGCCGACAAACACGCCGAGGAGCTGATCCGCGGTCATCTGCACCGGGCCCGCCCGCGCGACGCGATCCTCGGCGAGGAGTACGGCATCGAGGGCACGGGCCCGCGGCGCTGGGTCATCGACCCGATCGACGGCACCAAGAACTACGTACGCGGCGTGCCGGTCTGGGCGACGCTGATCTCGCTGATGGAGGCCGGGGAGAACGGCTTCCAGCCCGTCGTCGGCGTGGTGTCGGCCCCCGCGCTGAACCGCCGCTGGTGGGCGGCGAAGGGCGCCGGCGCGTACTCCGGCCGCAGCCTGACGTCCGCGACCCGGCTCCAGGTCTCGAAGGTGGAGCGGATCGCCGACTCCTCGTTCGCGTACTCCTCGCTGACGGGCTGGGAGGAACAGGGCCGCCTCGACGGCTTCATGGACCTCACCCGGGCCTGCTGGCGGACGCGGGGGTACGGGGACTTCTGGCCGTACATGATGGTCGCCGAGGGTTCGGTGGACATCTGCGCGGAGCCGGAGCTCTCCCTCTGGGACATGGCCGCGAACGCGATCATCGTCCAGGAGGCGGGCGGGAGGTTCACCAGCCTGGACGGGGTCTCCGGCCCCGGCGGCGGCAACGCGGCGGCCTCCAACGGACTGCTCCACCACGAGCTGTTGGGCTACCTCAACCAGCGCTACTAGGCACCGCCCGCGCCCCGGCCGCCGCACCGCCGGGGCGTGCGAGGCCACCGTGCCGCGCTCTCGCACGCCCCCTCGGTCTTCCCGCCCACCCCTTGTTGACTCCGCCCAAGGATGCAACTCTGAGAGTCCCCCCACTTGTGAACTTGTGAATCGGCTCACAGAGTCGGCTCACGAAGGAGGTGGCTCCTTTCATGCTCGTCCGTGACGCCATGAGCACGATGGTCCTGACCATCGGCCCGACCCACACACTCCGCCAAGCGGCCCGCCTGATGTCGGCGCGCCGCGTCGGAGCAGCCGTCGTCCACGATCCGGACACCTGCGGGCTCGGCATCATCACCGAGCGCGACATCCTCGACGCGATCGGCTCGGGACAGAACCCCGACCTGGAGACCGCGTCCACCCACACCACCACCGACGTGGTCTTCGCCGCCCCCACCTGGACCCTCGAAGAGGCCGCGGAGGCCATGACGCACGGTGGCTTCCGGCATCTGATCGTTTTGGACGACGACGGTCCGGTCGGGGTCGTCTCGGTGCGCGACATCATCCGCTGCTGGGCACCGGCGAGGCGCCACCCCGCGGAGCTGGTGATCTGAGCCCACACCCCGTACGGACGAGGGGCGGGCCGGACCCCCGAAGGGAATCCGGCCCGCCGTCGACGACAAGCGTCCTTACTGGCCGCGCAGGGCCTGGACCGCGGCCTCCAGCCGCTTGCCGAAGTCACCGTCCGCCTGACGGAAGTTGTTGATCGCACGCTCGGCGATGTCGTCGCGCGAGACCTTGGCGATGAACCCGGCGAGGTTGTCGATCAGCCGGACCTTCTCGTCCTCCGAGTACAGCCGGTAGAGGTTTCCGGCCTGCACGAAGTCGTCGTCCTCCGCGTGCACCGGGGCCTCGTGGTTGCCGGTGGCGCCGGTGACCGGGACCGGCTGCCACAGGGGCCTGTCCGTCTGGAAGGGGCCGCCGAAGCTGTTCGGCTCGTAGTTCTTCGCGCCCTTGTGGCGGCCGTCGTACAGATGCCCGTCACGGCTGTTGGTGCGCGCCTCGGTGGCGTGCGGACGGTTCACCGGCAGGTGGTCGGCGTTGATGCCGACGCGGTAGCGGTGGGCGTCGCCGTACGCGAACAGACGGCCCTGGAGCATCTTGTCCGGGGAGGGACCGATGCCCGGCACGAAGTGCGCGGGGCTGAAGACGGACTGCTCGGTCTCCGCGAAGATGTTCTCGGGGTTGCGGTTGAGCTCCAGCTTCCCGATCTCGACCGGCGGGTAGTCCGCGTGCGGCCACACCTTGGTGAGGTCGAACGGGTTGAAGCGGTACGTGGCCGCGTCGGCCGCCGGCATGATCTGGACCTGCACCGTCCACGACGGGAAGTCACCGCGCTCGATGGCCTCGCGCAGGTCGCGCTGGTGGGAGTCGGGGTCCTCACCGGCGAGCGCGTTGGCCTCGGCCTGCGTCAGGTTCTTGATGCCCTGGTCGGTCTTGAAGTGGTACTTGACCCAGAAGACCTCACCGGCCTCGTTGTTCCACTGGTACGTGTGCGAGCCGTACCCGTTCATGTGGCGCAGCGTGGCCGGGATGCCCCGGTCGCCGAAGAGCCAGGTCACCTGGTGCGTCGACTCGGGCGACAGACCCCAGAAGTCCCAGACGTTGTCCGCCTCCTGGGAACCGGTGTACGGGTCGCGCTTCTGGGTGTGGATGAAGTCGGGGAACTTGATGGCGTCCTTGATGAAGAACACCGGGGTGTTGTTGCCGACGAGGTCGTAGTTTCCCTCCTCGGTGTAGAACTTCAGCGCGAAACCACGGGGGTCCCGCACCGCGTCGGCGGAGCCGAGGTTGCCCGCGACGGTGGAGAAGCGCAGGAAGGTCTCGGTCTGCTTGCCGACCTCCGAGAGGAACCTGGCGCGCGTCCACTGCGAGACGTCACGGGTCAGCGTGAACGTGCCGTAGGCGCCGGCGCCACGGGCGTGCACGATGCGCTCCGGGATGCGCTCGCGGTTGAAGTGCGCGAGCTTCTCCAGCAGCGCCTGGTCCTGGACGAGGACGGGCCCGCCGACTCCCGCGGTCTCGCTGTTCTGGTTGTCGGCTACCGGCGCGCCGGCCTCCGTAGTGAGCGGTCCCTGCGTCACGTGCGCCTCCTGCGTCATGTCCTGCACAGCATCGTCTCCCGCACAGCCTGTCCCTGGCGTATGCCGGTCTCGATCCTACAATGGACAATGTCTAAGTCAAGTGGGCATCCAAAGTCGAACCCATTCGGGATGTGGCTCCCCCACTGTTAGGCTGAGCCTCATGAGTGACCTCCTGGAACGACTCCGCGGACGCGGCTGGCGCATGACGGCGCAGCGGCGTGTCGTGGCCGAGGTTCTCGACGGCGACCACGTCCACCTGACGGCGGACGAGGTCCACGCGAGGGCCGTCGCGAGACTGCCCGAGATCTCCCGGGCGACCGTGTACAACACGCTGGGCGAGATGGTGTCGCTCGGTGAGGTCATCGAGGTCTCCACCGACCGCCGGGCCAAGCGGTACGACCCCAACGCCCACCGCCCGCACCACCACCTGGTCTGCGCGCGCTGCGGCGCCATTCGTGACGTACACCCGTCGGGCAATCCGCTCGCCGACCTGCCGGACGCCGAGCGCTTCGGCTTCACGGTCTCGGACGTCGAGGTCACCTACCGCGGCGTCTGCCCGAACTGCGTCGCGGCGGCCTGAGCACGTCCGGCAGCCGGGCGGCCTGAGCACTTCCCCCAGCCGGGCGGCTCCAGAACGACGAGACGACGAAGGGCGGGGGGGGGGGGGGGCCGCGGGCCCGCCCGAGCCGTCAGAGGGGCC
Source organism: Streptomyces sp. NPDC058620 (assembly GCF_042717135.1). Taxonomy (NCBI): domain Bacteria; kingdom Bacillati; phylum Actinomycetota; class Actinomycetes; order Kitasatosporales; family Streptomycetaceae; genus Streptomyces; species Streptomyces sp. NPDC058620. The sequence continues at coordinate 63 of NZ_JBHXQO010000008.1, read as the reverse complement.
CCCCGCGGTGCGGGCGGCCACCGCCGCCCCCCCGGCCGCCACCGACGGCCGGGCCAAGGACTG
>NZ_JBHXQO010000007.1:157382-229206 GCF_042717135.1 Streptomyces sp. NPDC058620 | reverse complement strand
GCGTAGCGCGACGACGCGGTGACCGGACACCCGGTCACCGCTCCGGGGCTCTGCCCCGGACCCGGTCCGCGTCGCCGGGCGGGCTTGAAAAACCAAGCCCGTCCGGCGATCGCGGACAGAGGCGGCAGCCGCACGGCTCCGGCCGCCCCTCACCCCCGCGGCAAAGCCTCAAGCGTGCGGGTGGCCTCCTTCATCACCCGGTCCACCAGCGCCGCCACGCTCGGCAGGTCCTCGATCAGCCCCGCGACCTGGCCCGACGCCATCACCCCGAGGTCCGTTCGGCCGTCGACCATGGCCGCCCTGAGCAGCATGGGGGTGTTGGCCGCCAGCAGGATCTGGCTCCACGACAGGTCCTTGCCGTGCTTCATCGCGAGACCGTCCCGCACCATCCGGCGCAGGCTCAGCCCCGACAGCCGTCCGAAACCGGCTGCGCTGCGCACCGCCGTCGCCAGGGCCCTCACCCGGCCCGCGTTCTCCAGCGCGGCCACCATCTCCGTACGCAGCATCCGGTGCGGCAGCCCGTCCACGGCCCGCGTCACCGTGACGTCATTGACACCCGACGCCAGATAGCGGGCCTTCACCGCGTCCGGGACCGTCGAGTCGGACGTCAGCAGGAAGCGCGTACCCATCGCGATCCCCGCCGCCCCGTACGCCAGCGCCGCGACCAGACCCCGGCCGTCGTGGAATCCGCCCGCCGCGATCACCGGGATGCCGACCGCGTCCACAACCTGCGGCAGCAGTACGGTCGTTGCCACGTCACCCGTGTGCCCACCGCCCTCGCCGCCCTGCACGATCACCGCGTCCGCCCCCCACGCGGCGACCTTCTCGGCGTGGCGCCGGGCTCCGACCGACGGGATGACGACCACCCCCGCGTCCTTGAGCTCCGCGATCAGATCCTTCGACGGGGCCAGTGCGAAGGACGCCACCTTCACCCCCTCGTCGACGATGACCCGGACCCGCTCGCGGGCGTCACCGGCATCCGCGCGCAGATTGACCCCGAACGGTGCGCCCGTACGCGAGCTGACCTCACGTACCGCCGCGCGCAGTTGCTCCACCGTCATCGTCGCGGAGCCCAGGATGCCGAGTGCGCCCGCCTCGGCGGTGGCGGAGACCAGCCGGGGGCCGGCAACCCATCCCATGCCCGTCTGCACGATCGGGTGCCTGACCCCGACGAGTTCGGTGAGCGGGGTGCGCATCAGGACCTGACCTCGCGGTCGCGGGTGCCTGCCGGGTCGATGACCTCGCGGATCAGGCGCAGTTCCTCCGCGGTGGGCTCGCGGGTGTCCGGGACGTCGTCCGCGATCGCGAGCGCGAAGCCGGTGGCCTCGCGGACCCGGTCGACGGTGACCCCCGGATGCAGCGAGACCAGCCGCATGGAGTGGTCCGGGGTCGCGAAGTCGAAGACCCCGAGATCGGTGACGACCCGAGGGATGCGGTGGAAGCGGGCCGCCGAAGGGCCCGCCGCTGCCGCACTGTCGTAGCCCACGCCACAGATCATGTCGACGCGCTCGACGAAGACCCGGGGGGAGTGCTTGGGAACCCAGTAACTGACCGGGTTGTTCAGGGTGTTGACCGGTGCACCACGGACACCGAGGAGCTGGCGGGCGGGCCGGTCCCAGTCGCCGATGCAGGAGATGTTCTGGTTGCCGAACCGGTCTATCTGGCTCGCGCCCATCATCACGTGCCGCTTGCCGCCGGTGACCATCGTGAGGTGCTGGCGGTACGGCAGCCAGCCCTCCGGGGTGCCGTCCAGGCCGACGATCATCGCCTCGCCGTCGGTGAGCAGAAGGCCGGGGGAGAACGTGCGCTTGGCGAGACGGGCGCCGACGGACGGGATCAGGCCCATCGGGCCGGCGAGCACCTCACCGTTGTCGCGCCATGCCTCGGCGCACGCGATCACGCAGTACTCGGCCCGGGTGACGGTCCTCGTCCTCATCGCTGCTCCTCGTGCCAGGTCCGGACAGCGCACTGGTAGTCCTTCTCGGTGCCGTGCGGGGGCAGGAACCGCTCGGCGAACGCCGCCCAGGTGCCGGGGTCCGCGGCGGCGGTGGCGTACGCCTTCTGGAACGGCTCGTCGCGGGGGTGGTCGGGGGCGCAGGAGGTGAAGTGCGCCCCGTTCGGGGTCTCGATGACGCCGGTAACGCTGTGCCGCTTGACGAGGAGGGTCTGCGGGGCGGCGTCCGCGGTCAGTTCGGCGGTCTCCACGAGCCGCTCGCAGGAGACGTACGCGGTGTCGGCGGCCTCGCAGAACAGGTCGTCGAAGTACGGGTCGGGCCCCAGGTACTGGCCGTTGCCCAGCCGGTCCGCGCGGTTCACGTGGACCAGCGCGGCGTCCAGCCGCAGGGCGGGCACCGCGACCAGCTCCTCGCCGTCCTCGTACGGCGAAGTGACCGTGCGCAGACCCGGGTTGACCCGCATGACGTCGGAACCGAGACCCGCCCGCACGGGGAGGAACGGCAACCGGTTGGCGGCGGCGTGCAGCCCCCACATGAACATCGCCTCGTCGATCTCCATCAGCTCGAACGCACCGCGCTCACGGGCCGCCCGGAAGTGTGGTTCGAGGGGGATCGAGTCGAGCGTGACGAAGGCCGCCACCAGCTTGCGGATCTTCCCGGCGGCGGCGAGCAGGCCGACATCGGGGCCGCCGTACGCGACCACGGTCAGATCGGTGACGGGGGACCGGAGCAGTGCCCGCACCAGCGCCATCGGCTTGCGGCGCGAACCCCAGCCGCCGATGCCGACGGTCATGCCGCTGTCGAGCCGGGCGACGGCCTCCTCGGCCGTCATGGTCTTGTCGGTCACGGTCGGGCCTCCTTGCCGAAGGTGTCACGGACGCGGCCGGCGATCCCGCTGAGGTTGGCCTCGAAGGTGAAGCCCTGCTCGAAGCGGTAGCTGCGGTGTACGTCCACCGGGTCGATCCCGTTGATCGCGGCCTTGGCCAGCCGGATCAGATACCCGTCCTTGCGGGCGATCTCCTCGGCCAACTCCACTGCGGTGCACATGAGTTCTGGGAGCGGTACGACCTTCCAGACCGATCCGTGGGCGTGCAGTTCGGCTGCGGTCGCGGTGCGCGAGGTGTAGTACAGCGCGCGCATCAGGTGCTGCGGGACCAGTCGGGCGAGATGGGTGGCGGCGCCGAGTGCGCCGCGGTCCAGCTCGGGCAGGCCGAACGTGGCGTCGTCGCTCGCCACGATCACATCGGCGTTGCCGACGAGACCGATTCCGCCGCCCAGGCAGAACCCGTTCACCGCGGCGACGACCGGGACCTCGCACTCGTACACGGCGGCGAAGGCTTCGAAACAGCCGCGGTTGGCGCCGATGAGGGTGCCATGACCCGTATCGGCCCGCATCTCCTTGATGTCGACGCCCGCGTTGAAGCCACGCCCGGTGGCGGCCAGGACGACGCAGCGGACCTTGGGGTCGCGGCCCTCGGTACGGACCGCGTCGGCGAGGTCGTACCAGCCCTGTACGGGCAGGGCGTTGACGGGCGGGTGGTCGACGGTGACGACGGAGACGGCTTCGGTGGGACGTGAGGTGGAGACACCCATGGGCGGATCAGCTACCTTTCCACCAAACATTTGTTAGGTGTGGAAGGTAGCAGCCTGCCTCCACATCGCCAACAGGGGAGATGTGAGAGATGACTTCGACCGCGAGCGGGAGCGGACTCTGTGCGGGCCGGGTCGTCGTCGTGACGGGGGCGGGCCGGGGCCTCGGCCGCGCCCACGCGCTGGCCTTCGCCGCCGAGGGGGCCAGGGTCGTCGTCAACGACCTCGGGGCCGGTCCCGCGGGTGACGGCGTCTCGCCGGGACCCGCCCGGCAGGTGGCCGACGAGATCGTCGCGGCGGGCGGGGAAGCGGTGGTGAACGGCGGGGACATCGCGACGGCGGAGGGGGCGTCGTCCCTGGTCGCGGACGCGCTGGAATCCTTCGGACGGCTGGACACCGTGGTCAACAACGCGGGGTTCGTGCGGGACCGGATGCTCGTGAATCTGGACGAGGACGACTGGGACGCCGTGATGAGGGTCCACCTCAAGGGCCACTTCCTGCCCCTGAAGCATGCGGCGGCGCACTGGCGGGCGGAGGCCAGGGCGGGACGGACGCCCGTGGCCCGGGTGATCAACACCAGTTCGGGCGCGGGACTCCTCGGCAGCGTGGGGCAGGCCAACTACGCCGCCGCCAAAGCCGGCATCGTCGCCCTGACGCTGGTCGCGGCCGCGGAGCTGGGCCGGTACGGAGTCCAGGTCAACGCCATCGCCCCGGCCGCCAGGACCCGGATGACCGAGCAGACGTTCGCGGAGACGATGGCGGCGCCCGGGGGCGGGGCGTTCGACGCGATGGCCCCGGAGAACGTGTCCCCGCTCGTGGTGTGGCTCGGCTCGGCCGCGAGCGAGGGCGTGACGGGACGGGTCTTCGAGGCGGAGGCGGGCCGGATCACGGTGATGGAGGGCTGGCGCCCGGGCCCGACGGCGGACCGGGGAGCGCGCTGGGCCCCGGCGCGGGCGGGGGAGGAGGTCCGGGCGCTGCTCAAGGAGGCGGAGACACCGGGAGCGGTGTACGGGGCGAGGCCACCCGCACCACCGACCGAGCCCGCAAACCCCGGCCCGGCTCCGTCGCCGGTCCAGGCAGCCGATCCCAGCCCGTCCGGCGCTTGAGGACCGGGGTCCGGGGCGGAGCCCCGGTCACCAGGCCCCCGCGCCCCTCACGTATCGCACTCCAGCACCGTCCGGCACAACCCGCACCGCGCCCGTACCCGCCCCCGGACCGGGACGCGGATGCGCTGGTGGCAGGTGGGGCAGTCGAAGGAGACCCGCAGACCCTGGCCATGGCCCTCGACCTCGAACGCGTACGGAACCCCTGGGCCGGCCGCCGCCCCTGGGTGGTCCCGCGCGTACCGCCGGTCCTTCGCGTAGCGGCGGCGGCCCGCCCACCCCGCCTCCCTCAGCGGCGGCTGCCGCCCGTCCCGCAGGGCGAGTTCCCGTCCCTTCGCGTACGCCGTGTACGCCTGCGGGCTGGTGAACCACGGCGAGGGGTCCTCGTCGAAGACCAGCGCCCGCTTCGCCAGGACGTACCCGAACTCCTCCGGCGTGAGATAGCCGAGCTTCTGGCTGGACGTCGCGTCCTCACGGAAGGCGTCCAGCAGCAGCCAGCCGGCTCCGAGATAGGCCGCCGCCGTGTCGGTCAGGATCTCGTTGTCGCGCGTGCCGGGGAACTCCAGCCCGAGCCGGTGCAGCAGCACGTGCATGACCTCGTGCGCCAGCGCGGCGCCGATGTCCCGGCGATGCGTGCGGAACCGGTCGTTGAGCTCGATGAAGTACTCGGGCCCCGCCGCCAGTTCGACGCTCGCGGCGTGATCCATCCGCCGGAAGCCGACGATCATGCGCGCATCGGGCAGACGCAGATGCCGGACCATCGCATGGGCCACCCGCTGCGCTCCGAGATGCAGGTCGTCCACGTCGGAGAACGCGGCGTCGGCGGGCACGAGGCTCGTGGCGTACGCGTGCATACCGTCGCGGGAGATCCGCCGGTACAGCGCGGTGATCGCGGACCGGACCGTGTCGATATGCGGAAATCCATGGACCACCGGACTGCCGTCATGCACGCCGGAACCCCCATCCGTAACGCTCAACGGACCTCCACTGTATGCCGGGAGACGCGTCGAGGAGCCGTCGTACACCCCGTGGGCGTGGCCGGAAAGTACGCCTTGTGGACGCGGTGATCACTTCCCGATAATCCGACCACGCCTTTGTCGGGCTCATGCCGAGAACTGCCTGTGGCAGGACTCCGGCTCTGGCGCGCAAGCCCCCATGCAACCCCCCACGAAAGAAGGCAGTTCGTTGAAGCAGCTTCTGCGTGCGCTGAAAAGATGCACCGTCATAGCCGCCGTGGCCCTCGCCACCGTCAGCCTCCAGCCCACCGCATCCGCGGCACCCGCCCCCGTCGTCGGCGGAACCCGCGCCGCCCAGGGCGAATTCCCGTTCATGGTCCGGCTCTCCATGGGCTGCGGCGGTGCGCTCTACGCCAAGGACATCGTCCTGACCGCCGCCCACTGCGTGAGCGGCTCGGGCAACAACACCTCCATCGTCGCCACGACGGGCGTCGTCGACCTCCAGTCGTCCGCCGCCGTCAAGGTCAGGTCCACCAAGGTCCTCCGGGCCCCCGGCTACAACGGCACCGGCAAGGACTGGGCGCTGATCAAGCTGGCCTCGCCCGTCAACCAGCCGACACTGAAGATCGCCACGACCACCGCGTACAACCAGGGCACCTTCACCGTCGCGGGCTGGGGCGCCGCCACCGAGGGCGGCGGCCAGCAGCGCTACCTCCTCAAGGCGAACGTGCCGTACGTCTCCGACGCCGCCTGCCAGGACGCCTACGGCGGCTCCCTCGTCCCCGGTGAGGAACTCTGCGCCGGATACCTCGCCACCGGTGGAGTCGACACCTGCCAGGGCGACTCCGGCGGCCCCATGTTCCGCAAGGACAACGCCGGAGCCTGGCTCCAGGTCGGCATCGTCAGCTGGGGCGAGGGCTGCGCACGGGCCGGCTACCCCGGTGTGTACACCGAGGTCTCGACCTTCGCCTCCGCCATCGCGTCAGCGGCGGCGACGCTCTGACCCCGCTGTCTGATCACCATTGAACCTCCCCGGGGGTGCCCGGCCGGACGGGCACCCCCGGACCCAGCTCCACGAACGGGTCGCCGGCCCCCTCCAGTTCCAGCACCCACACCTCGTTGGAGCCGGCCCGCAGCACCGGACCCGGCACGTACAGCGTCTCCTGCGGTCCCGCCGACCAGTAACGTCCCAGACAGAAGCCGTTGACCCAGACGAACCCCCGGGTCCAGCACGGCAGTTCGAGCCCACCGTCCCCGGTCCCCGACACAGGAGCCTCGAACGTCCCCCGGAACAGACCCGTCCGCCCCGCCGTGGACCGGCCGGCGTCCCGGAACGCGACCGCCGAGACCCCGTCCGCCCCGTCGAACGCGTCGAGCCGCAGCGCACGCGCCCGCACCCCGTGCAGGAACTGCCGCTCGTGCAGCACCCCGCCCGTGAGGCCCTTGGGCTCGCCCAGCCGGCGCCCGTAGTTGACCCGGCCCAGCGACTCCACCCACAGCTCGACCTGCGCGGGACCCGCGACCGGCTCCGCGAGGGTGCCGTCCTCCTCGGTCAGCACACCGGCCCGGACGCCGTCCACGTACACCACCGCCCGGTCCCGGAGACCCACCGCGCCCAGCGCGTACGGCCGGCGCGGGCCCGGCACGTCGACCCGGTAGCGCACCAGACCACGGTCCACACCGAGCTCCTCGAAGGTCGGCGGCACCCCGCTCTCCGCCGTCTCCGGATCACCCAGCGCCTCCAGCACGTCCACCAGGGGCGCCCACCGCGTCAGCCGCGCCCGCACCGTTTCCGTGAGTACGGCCGGCGGCGCCGGCAGCTCCGGGAGCGGACCGTCCAGATACCCGGCGAGCACCTCGCGCATCCGCCAGAACTTCTCCGTGGGCCGCCCGTACTCGTCGACCGGTGCGTCGTAGTCGTACGACGTCACCGTGGACCGCAGCTCCTGGTCCTGGAGCGGACCCGAACGGTTCGCACCCGACCACCCCGCGAAGTTCGTCCCCCCGTGCGCCATGTAGATGTTCACGGACGCCCCGCACTCCAGGATCTCCCGCAACGCCTCGGCGGCCTCCGCGGGATCGCGGACGACCGGGTCGGCCCCCCAGTGCTCGAACCAGCCGCACCAGAACTCCATGCACATCAGCGGCCCCCCCGGCTGATGGCGGCGCAGCACACGGAACGCCTCCCGCGCACCCGACCCGAAGTTCGCCGTGGCCAGCAGCCCCGGCACGGAACCACCGGTCAGCATGTGGTCGTCGGGCCCGTCGGAGGTGAACAGCGGCACCGTGACCCCGCACTGCCGCAGCAGCCCCGTCACCTGCTCCAGATGCACACGGTCGCTGCCGTAGCTCCCGTACTCGTTCTCGGCCTGCACCATGATCACCGGGCCGCCGCGGGTGATCTGCCGCTGGACCACCTGCGGCAGCAGCTCCCGGAACCACCGCTCCACCGTCGCCAGATACGCCGCGTCACGGGTCCGCACCCGCCGCCCGAACCGCCCCGTCACCCAGACCGGCAGCCCGCCGTTCTCCCACTCCGCGCAGATGTACGGCCCCGGCCGGACGATCGCCCACAGACCGGCCCGGTGCGCCGCGTCCAGGAACCTGCCGAGCGCGTCCACGTCGTGGAACCGGCCCGGCCGCGGCTCGTGGAAGTTCCACGGCACGTACGTCTCGACACAGTTGAGGCCCATGGCACGCAGCATCGACAGCCGGTGGTCCCACTGCTCCTCGTGCACCCGGAAGTAGTGCATCGCCCCCGACAGCAGGCGTACGGGCTCGCCGTCGAGCAGGAAGTGGTCGTCCCCCACGGTGAAGTCAGGCATCGTGCTCGTACTCTCCTGTGTGCCTCGGTGTCCCCTGGCCGGCCCCCCGTGCGCCGGTCGGTCCAACTTTCACCCTCTGGCGTACAGCCGGTCCATGGACAAAGATCACTGCTGTTTGGACACAACGTGAAGCAGAACGAAGAAGGGGAGGAAGGCCGGCCGATGTACCACACCTGGATGCGCTTCTTCACTCCCAGCCCGCTCCACCACCGGCTGGGCCTGGTCTGTCTCGGCGTGGGCCTTCAGCACGGCGCCCTGCCGCCCGTCGGCCCGCGCACCCTCGACCACCACGTGGCGGTCATCGTCAACTCGGGCAGCGGCTGGTTCATCGGCCCGGACGGCAGGCGCGTGCCCGTCACCGCCCCCAGCCTCATCTGGCTCACCCCCGGCACACCGCACCACTACGGGGCCGGTCCGGGCACCGGCTGGGACGAGAGCTTCGTCGACTTCACCGGCCCCGCCACGACGACGTACACCGAGCTCGGCTGCATCGAACCGGACCGCCCCCTCGTCCCGCTCTCCGACACCGCGGGACCGCGCGCCGCCGTGAGCCGCATCGTGCGCGCCGCCCGCCGGGGCAACCCGCTCCTGGAAGTGGAGACGGGGGCCGCCGTCCACGAACTCCTCGTGTCCCTGCGCCGGGCCCGCGCCGACATCGGTCCGGACGGCGACCCCGTGCTCCAGGCCCTGGCCCGCGAGGCGTTCCAGCCGCTGTCCGTCGCCGAGCACGCCTCCCGCCACGGCATGACACCCGCCGAACTGCGCTCCGCGGTACGGCGGGGCGCAGGATGCAGCCCCAAGGACTTCCTGCTGGGCATCCGGCTCGGCCGCGCCAAGGAACTCCTCGCCGCGACGGACCTGCCCGTCGCCTCGGTCGCCCGCCGCGTGGGGTACGACGACCCGGCGTACTTCTCCCGGCTGTTCGCCCGCCGCGTCGGCACGGCCCCGGTGCGCTTCCGCGAACAGCAGGGGCGCAGCGTCCCGGGCGGCTGGAGCGACCGGATACCCGACCCGGACCACCCGCCGACGATCACCGGCTAGCGCCTCTCGTTTAAGCTCGCTGACCATGATGACCAGCGACATCGACGAGTCCGTACGCGCCGAACTGAACCGGCTGCGCGAGAGCATCGACAACATCGACGCCGCAGTCGTCCATATGCTCGCCGAACGCTTCAAGTGCACCCAGCAGGTCGGCCACCTCAAGGCCGAGCACCACCTGCCGCCCGCCGACCCCGCCCGCGAGGGCCGGCAGATCGCCCGGCTGCGACAGCTCGCCGAGAGCGCGAAGCTGGACCCGGCGTTCGCCGAGAAGCTGCTGAACTTCGTCGTCGCGGAGGTCATCCGCCACCACGAGCGGATCGCGGAGGAATCCGCGAACGGCGAGACCGCGTAGGGCAACCCGCCGGGCCGCCCCCCGACGCGGCCCGGCGGACACCCCGTACCGGCGCCGACACCCGCCGTCACCAACGCCCCGGACCGCCCCCTGACCCACGTGCCGCCCGGCCATCAGCGCGCCCGCAGCGCTACGGCGGACCGAGACCGGACCCGCGCCCAGCCTCCCGGCCGCGTGCCCCAGCCCACGCTCGGCCCGCGCTCAGCCCACGCTCAGCCCTGCGAGAACCCGGCTGCACACCCTCGTACGCGTACGGCAGCATGGGCCCATGTCCGTACTGACGCGCAACGAAGCGCAGACCCGAGCCCAGCTCCTCGACGTACACCGGTACACGATCGACCTCGATCTCACCGCGGGCGAGGAGACCTTCGACTCCCGCACCGTCATCCACTTCACCGCCCACGCGGCCGGGGACACGTTCGTCGAGCTCAAGCCCGCCACCCTGCGCTCCGTCACGCTCGACGGACAGCCCCTCGACCCGGACCTCCTCGTCGAGAACCGCTACCCCCTCACCGCGCTCACCCCCGGCCCGCACGAACTGCGCGCCGACGCCGCCATGCGCTATTCACGCACCGGCGAAGGCATGCACCGCTTCACCGACCCCACCGACGGTGAGACGTACGTCTACACCCAGCTCTTCATGGACGACGTCCAGCGCGTCTTCGCCGCGTTCGACCAGCCCGACCTCAAGTCCGTATTCGAGATCACCGTCACCGCCCCCGACGGCTGGACCGTCCTCGGCAACGGCATCGCCGAACACACCGGCGACGGCCACTGGACCATCGCCCCCACCCCCCTCATCTCCACCTACCTCGTCGCCGTGGCCGCCGGCCCCTGGTACTCCGTGACCACCCAACACGCCGGACTGCCCTTCGGCATCCACTGCCGCCGCTCCCTCGCCCCGTACCTCGACGCCGACGCCGACGAGATCCTCGACATCACCCGCGCCTGCTTCGACCGCTACCACGAGAAGTTCGACGAGCCGTACCCCTTCGACTCGTACGACCAGGCATTCGTCCCCGAGTTCAACGCCGGCGCCATGGAGAACCCCGGGCTCGTCACCTTCCGCGACGAGTTCGTCTACCGCTCCGCCGTCACCGACACCGAACGCCAGACCCGCGCCATGGTCATCTCCCACGAGATGGCCCACATGTGGTTCGGCGACCTCGTCACCCTCTCCTGGTGGGACGACATCTGGCTCAACGAGTCCTTCGCCGAATACATGGGCTACCAGACCCTCACCGAAGCCACCCGCTTCACCGACACCTGGGTCGAGTTCGGCGTCGCCCGCAAGGGCTGGGGCTACGACGCGGACCAACGCCCCTCCACCCACCCCGTCGCCCCCGACCCCGAGGCCGTCCCCGACACCGCGTCCGCACTCCTCAACTTCGACGGCATCAGCTACGCCAAGGGCGCGTCCGCCCTGCGCCAACTCGTCGCCTGGCTCGGCGAGAAGGACTTCCTGGCCGGCATCAACACCCACTTCGCCCGCCACAAGTTCGCCAACGCCACCCTCGCCGACTTCATCGACAACCTCGCATCCGCCACCGACCGCGACGTCCACGCCTGGGCCGACCAGTGGCTGCGCACCACCGGCATCGACACCCTCACCGCCCGCGTCGCCGAAAGCGGCGGCCAGTGGACCGTCACCGTCGACCGCGACGGCAGCCGCCCCCACCGCATCACCGTCGGAGCATACGAACACACCCTGGACACCCAGTCCGGACCGGACCGACTCGTCCTGCGCGACCGCTTCGAACTCGACGTCCCCCAGGGCGAAACCGTCCCCGCACGGCCCGGCCGCCGCCCCGCCCTCCTCGTCCTCAACGACGGCGACCTGACCTACGCCAAGGTCCGCCTCGACCCCGAGTCCTGGGAAACCGTCGTACGGTCCCTCTCCGGCATCCCCGACCCACTGACCCGCGCCCTGGTCTGGAACACCGCCCGCGACATGGTCCGCGACGGCGAACTCGCCCCCGCCGCCTACCTGGCCGCCGCCCGCACCCACCTCCCGCACGAGTCCGACCTCGCCGTCGTCCAGGGCGTCCTCTCCTTCGCGTCCCACCAGATCGCCGACCGCTTCCTGACCCCCGAAGACCGCCCCACAGCCCTCGCCACCCTCACCGCCATCTGCCGCGACCTCATCCGGCGGACCGAGGACGGCTCCGCACCCGGCCTGCGCCTCATCGCCGTACGCCACTTCATCGACGCCGCCACCCAGCCCGACGGCATCCAGGACTGGCTCGCCGGCGGCACCGTCCCCGGCGGACCCGAGCTCGACCCCGAACTCCGCTGGCGCATCCTCACCCGCCTCGCCGTCCTCGGCGCCACCGACGAGGCCGCCATCGACGCCGAACTGGCCCAGGACCCCAGCGCCACCGGACAGGAAGGCGCCGCCCGCTGCCGGGCCGCCCTCCCCACCCCCGAAGCCAAAGCCGCCGCCTGGCACGCCATGTTCAGCGACGACTCCCTCTCCAACTACCTCTTCACCGCCACCGCCCAGGGCTTCTGGCAGCCCGAACAGGACGAACTCGTACGCGAGTACGTACCCCGCTACTACCCCGACGCCACCGCCCTCGCCGTCCGCCGCGGACCCGCCATCGCCGAAGCGGCCGGCCGCTACGCCTTCCCCGCAACCACCGTCGACACCGAAAGCCTCCACCTCGGCACCCGAGCCCTGGACGACCAGGCCCTCATCCCCGCGCTGCGCCGCAAACTCGTCGACCAGCTCGACGACCTCCGCCGCGCCCTCACCGTCCGCGACACCCACTGACCCACACCCCCCGCACCACACCCGTGCCCGGCCACCCTCCCCAAGGGCGGCCGGGCACACCCATAGCAGGCGAACCCCCGGCAAACAGACCCCATCGACCCCCAGTACCCCTTTAGAGTTCAGATCGTTGTGCTCTTCGGCCGCGCCGACCGAAACCCGGACAAGCTGGCATGTCCACCACCGCGCACCCGAAGGGCCACACCACCCATGCCCACCCCACCCCTCGCCGGAGGCACCGCAGGCCCAGCCGCCCTGCGCCCCCTCCTCGACACGGTGCTCAGCGCCCTCGAAGACGGCGCCGGCCGGCGCGGCGGACCCCTCCCCGCGGGCGGGCCCGACACCACCACCTCCCGGATGCGCACCGCCGGCCGCCCCCTCATCCCCGACACCGGAACCGGCGCCGAACACGCCCTGCGCACCCTCGTCACCGCACTCGCCGAAGGCGCCGCAGACCCGGCACACCCACACTGCGCAGCCCACCTCCACACCCCGCCGCTCGCCCTCGCCGCCGCCGCGGACCTCGCCGCCTCCGCACTCAACCCCTCCATGGACTCCTGGGACCAGGCCCCCGCCGCCTCCGCCCTCGAAGCCGAACTCACCGCCGTACTCGCCGCCGAGATCTACCCGCGCGCCACCACACCCGACGCCGTCATCACCACCGGCGGCACCGAGGCCAACCAACTCGCCCTGCTCCTCGCCCGCGAGCGCCACGGACCCGTACAGACCATCCACGGAGCCAACGCCCACCACAGCATCACCCGCGCCACCTGGCTCCTCGGACTCCCCGAACCAGCCGTCGTCCCCGCCCCCACAGGCGTCATGGACCTCGCCGCACTCGACGAAGCCCTCACCCAACTCCACCGCCCCCTCCTCGTCACCGCCACCGCGGGCACCACCGACACCGGACAGATCGACCCCCTCGACGCCATAGCCGACCTCTGCACGGCACACGGCGCCGAACTCCACATCGACGCCGCCTACGGCGGACCACTCCTCTTCAGCCCCACCCACCGACACAGACTCCACGGCCTCGACCGCGCCCAGAGCGTCACCTTCGACCTGCACAAACTCGGCTGGCAGCCCGCATCCGCCTCACTCCTCGCCGTCCCCGGCCACCACGAACTCGACCCACTCCACCACCGCGCCCCCTACCTCAACGCCGACGACGACACCGAAGCCGGCCTCCCCGACCTCCTCGGCCGCTCCCTGCGCACCACCCGCAGACCCGACGCCCTGAAGATCGCAGTCACCCTCCAGGCACTCGGCCGCACCGGACTCGCCGACCTCGTCGACCGCACCATCGCCACCGCCCGGCAACTCGCCGACCTGATCACCGGACACCCCGCACTCGACCTCTACGACCGCCCCACCATCAGCACCGTCCTCTTCCGGCCCACCGGCGCCCCCGACCACACCGTGGCCGTCATCCGCCGCACCCTCCTCAACCGCGGCCACGCCGTACTCGGCCGCGCCGAAGCCGACGGCCGCCGCTGGCTCAAAGCGACCCTCCTCAACCCCCACACCACCCCCGACGACCTCCACACCCTCATCGACCTCGTCACCACCGTCGCAGACGGCCTCGCGGAAGGCAGCACACCCCGATGACCGACCGGCCCACCCCCGAACCCGACCAGCCACACGACCTCGTCGGCATCGGCATCGGCCCCTTCAACCTCTCCCTCGCCGCCCTCGCTCACGGCGTACCCGGCGCCCCCGGCCACCCCCAGCCACTCGCCGCCACGTTCTACGAACAACGCCCCGCCTTCCACTGGCACCCCGGCCTCCTCATCGACGGCGCCAGCCTCCAAGTCCCCTTCCTCGCCGACCTCGTCACCCTCGCCGACCCCGCCAGCCCCTGGTCCTTCCTCAACTACCTGCGCAGCCGAGACCGGCTCTTCCCCTTCTACTTCGCCGAGCGCTTCCACATCCAACGAGCCGAATACGACGCCTACTGCCGCTGGGTCAGCGACCAACTCCCCGGACTCCACTTCGGCCACCAGGTCGACGCCGTCCGCTGGAACACCGAACGCGCCCTCTACGAAGTCGACTTCACCAAACTCGACGCCGACGGCGAAGCCGAAGCACTCGGCCGCGCCTACACCCGCCACGTCGCCATCGGCGTCGGCACCGAACCCTTCGTCCCCGAACCCCTCAAACCCCTCGCCGAAGCCGAATCCGTCCCCGTCATCCACTCCGCGGACTACCTCGCCCACCGCGACCGCCTCCTCGAAGCCGAACACATCACCGTGATCGGCTCCGGCCAGTCCGGCGCCGAAATCTTCCTCGACCTGCTCCGCGCCCGCCCCGCCGGAACCGAGAAGATCCACTGGCTCGCCCGCACCGCCGCCTTCGCACCCATGGAGTACTCCAAGCTCGGCCTGGAACACTTCACCCCCGACTACAGCCGCTACTTCCACGCCCTCCCCGAATGCGTACGCGACGAACTCGTCCCCCACCAGTGGCAGCTCCACAAAGGCATCGACGCCGACACCATCGCCGCCATCCACGACGAGCTATACCGACGCACCCTCCACGGCGGCTGGCCCGACGCCACCCTCACCCCCGGCGTCTCCGTACGCACCGCCGGCCGCGTCGCCAACACCCGCGTCGAACTCCACCTCGAACACACCCAGCAAGCCACCCGCTCCCGCCTCACCACCGACGCCGTCGTCCTCGCCACCGGCTACCGCGAACGCCCCCTCGACGGCCTCCTCACCGGCCTCGACCCCTACATGCGCCGCGACGCCTCCGCACGCCCCCGCATCGACGACCGCTTCCGCCTCGTCCTCGACCCCACCGTCACCGGCCACGTCTACGTACAGAACGCCGAACGCCACACCCACGGAGTCGGCGCCCCCGACCTCGGACTGGCCGCCTGGCGCAGCGCCACCATCCTCAACGACCTCACCGGCACCAACCCCTACCCCCTCCCCGACCGCACCGCCTTCACCACCTTCGGCCTCACCCCCTCGAACAACCCCCGCATCCCCGCCCAGAACCCCGGCCTCATCCCGCTGGTCCAGGGCAACTGACCACCGACAAAGCGGCCGTCCCCCCGCAACCAACCGGGGAACGGCCGCTCACCGCCACGCAGCCACCCACCGCCTAGAACACCGGCGAACCGTCCCGCGTCAGCCGCCAGCCCACCGCGGCGAACTGCGCCGGATCAACCGAGCCCTTCGCCTTCACCCAGCTGATGATCGTGTTCCGGATCTCGTCCGAATCGGCCCACACCTGCTTCGCACCCGGCACATGCGGAAAATTGCCCCCACCGCTCGCCCGGTAGTTGTTCACCGCGAACACGAACTGCGCCGCCGGATCGATCGCCACACCCTCGAACGTCAGATTCACGATCCGCGAACCCACCGGCTTCGCGACGTCGATGTCATACGCCACCCCCGACACCGCGTCATAGTTGTAATCCGGAATGCCGCCGGCGTTCGTCAGCTTCGACGTATCCACCGGAGCACCCGCGGCCGTCTGCACGTAATACCGCGCCGAGTACTCCAGGTACTCCTTCAACTGCGCACCCGTCAGCAACCGCGCTTCAAGCGTGTTCTCGAACGGGTACAGCCCCGCCGCATCCTTGATCGTCACCTCACCCGCCGGAATGCCCGCCGTACGCGAGAAGCACGACGCCTGCGACAGCACCGGCAGCGCCGCGTACTCGCCACCCGCCAGACCCGCCCTCACCGTCTCCGCCTGCACCTGATTGATCAGATCGATGATCGGCTCGTCCTTCCACGGCGCCTGCGCCGTCGACATCGCCACCACCGACGTACCGATGACCTGATTCACATAGGCCACCACCTTCGTGTGCTCGTCACCGAGCAGCGAAACGATCTTCGGGTCCTCCGCCACCTCGTTGGAGTTCAGCACCTCCGCGCCGACCCTCTCCACCGTCCAACGGCCCTTCTCCCAGACCAGATCGAAATCGAACAACGTCAGCCGCTGCCCCCACTTCAACGGCTCCGACAGCACGACCTGCTTCCCGGTCTCCTCGTTCGTCACGAAGTACTCGGCAATCTCCGAGTGCGCGTGCCCCACCAGAATCGCGTCGATGCCCGGAACCTGCTCCGCCACCAGACCGGCCGCGTTCTCGACGTACGGCAACTGGTCCCCGTACGACGACGTACCGCTCGAACCCGAATGCGCCGACACGATCACCACGTCCGCACCCATCGAACGCAGCTTCGGAACCCAGCGCGCCGCCTGCTCCTCAAGACCCGGGAACACCATCTTCCCGCCCACATTCGCCTTGTCCCAGATCGCGATGCCGGGATTCGTCAGCCCCAGCACCGCCACCCGCACATCACGCCCGTGCGGCGTACGGAGCCGCTTGATCACATACGGGGCAAAGGCCGGCCGCAGCGTCTTCGCATCCAGCGCGTTCGCACCCAGCAGCGGAAAATCGCACTGCTCCTCGAACTTCCGCAGCACCGGAATGCCGTAGTTGAACTCGTGATTGCCGAGCGCCGCCGCGTCATAACCGATCGCGTTCATCGCCTGCGCCATCGGATGCACCGGACCACGCCTCGCCGTGATCGGGTCGACCTTCGCGTAGTAGTACGAGAGCTGAGTGCCCTGAATCGTGTCACCCGCGTCGATCAGCAGGGTGTTGTGGCGGCCCCGCTCCTCCCGGATCCGGTCGACGAGCGTGGAGATCTTCGCCAGGCCGACATCGTTGTGGGCCTTGTCGTCGAACTCCTTGTCCGTGAAGTAGTCCCAGTTGAAGACATTGCCGTGCAGGTCGGTCGTACCCATCACGGTGAAGGAGTACCGCTTCGCCGGACGGCGCCGGCTCACCGGCTCCGCGGCCACGGCCTGCCCCGCCCCGGCCCCGCCCGCTATCGCCACACCCGCGCCGGCAGCAGCCGAACGGCCCAGAAACGTCCTACGGTTCAACGGCATCCTTGACTCCTCGTTCAATCGAGCAACGCGCGTAGATTCTGGCCCAGCCAGCACCTCCCGCAACACCCCGGGCAGGTTTCGATCTGATGACCACCCCGCACACACCCCCCGTGCCACAGTGAACACATGACCGAAGACGAGACCCCACGCCCCTACGGAACGCCCCGGACCCCCCGCATCACCGTCCGCGGCGAGGCCCACATCGAAGCCGACCCCGAAACCGCCCGCATCTTCGTCACCGTCTCCGCCCGCGGCACCGACCGGCGCGCAGCCCTCGACGACCTCACCCGACGCAACACCCAGGCCATCGAACTGATCAAGACCTACGGCGAAGCCATCGAGACACTCGAAACAGGCACCCTCTCCATCACCCCCCAACTCACCCGCCACGGCCGCGGCGAACGCGTCCGCGCCTACCACGGCAGCGTCCAGCTCAACGTCACCCTCACCGACTTCACCGCCCTCGGCGAACTCACCAGCCGCCTCGCCGACCGCGAACTCACCCGCGTCGAAGGCCCCTGGTGGGCCCTGCGCCCCGGCTCACCCGTCCACGGACGCGCCCGCCGCCAGGCCGTGCGCGAAGCCGTCCAACGCGCCCGCGAATACGCCGAAGCCCTCGACACCGAACTCGGCGCCCTCCTCGAACTCGCCGACACCGGTACGAGCATCGGCCGCCCCGCCCGGCCCGGCTTCGCCAGCCGCGGCGTCGCCTACAGCGAGGCCGGAGCGACGGAACTCGCCGCCGGCCCGGAACCGATCGACCTCGAACCCGTACGCCAGACCGTTCACGCACAGGTCGAGGCGCTGTTCACGATCGCCCCGCCCGCACTTCGATAAACGCTCATCAGAGCGCCCCACCGCACAATTCAACACTTGTCAATAACCCTTCACGCAAAGGTTGTTGAGGTGTCATGCAAGGCCAATTACCTACCCATAGGTAAGGTCTAGGCTCAAACCATGCGCCGAGCAAAAATCGTTTGTACCCTGGGACCCGCGACCGACACATACGACCAGATCAAAGCATTGGTCGAAGCCGGAATGGACATCGCCCGCTTCAACCTCAGCCACGGCACGTACGCCGAACACGAAGCGCGGTACCACCACGTCCGCAAGGCATCCGACGAGACCGGCCGCAGCGTCGGCATCCTCGCCGACCTTCAAGGTCCGAAGATCCGCCTGGGACGCTTCCGCGAAGGCCCCGTACTCCTTGAACGCGGCGACGACTTCACCATCACCGTCGAACCCACGGAAGGCGACCGCCACACCTGCGGCACCACCTACGACGGCCTCGCCGCCGACGTCACCCCCGGTGAACGCATCCTCGTCGACGACGGCCGCGTCACCCTCCAGGTCACCGAAGTCGACGGACCCCGCGTCCGCACCACCGTCATCGAAGGCGGCATGGTCTCCGACCACAAGGGACTCAACCTCCCCGGCGTCGCCGTCTCCGTCCCCGCACTCTCCGAAAAGGACATCGACGACCTGCGCTGGGCCCTGCGCACCGGCGCCGACATCATCGCCCTCTCCTTCGTGCGCAGCGGACGCGACATCGACGACGTCCACCGCATCATGAAGGAGGAGAACCGCCACCTCCCCGTCATCGCCAAGGTCGAGAAGCCCCAGGCCGTCGAGAACATCGACGGCATCGTCGCCGCCTTCGACGGCATCATGGTCGCCCGCGGCGACCTCGGCGTCGAAATGCCCCTGGAACAGGTCCCGATCGTCCAGAAGCGGGCCATCAAACTCGCCAAGCGCAACGCCAAGCCGGTCATCGTCGCCACCCAGATGCTCGACTCGATGATCGACAACTCCCGCCCCACCCGCGCCGAAGCCTCCGATGTCGCCAACGCGGTCATCGACGGCACGGACGCCGTGATGCTCTCGGGCGAGACCAGCGTCGGCAAATACCCCGTGGAGACCGTCCGCACGATGTCCCGCATCGTCGAGGCCGCCGAGGAGGACATCCTCGCCAAGGGCCTGTCCCCGCTGAACGAACGCAACAAGCCCCGCACCCAGGGCGGCGCGGTCGCCCGCGCGGCCGCCGAGATGGGCGACTTCCTCGGCGCGAAGTTCCTGGTGGCCTTCACCCAGAGCGGCGACACGGTCAAGCGCCTCTCGCGCTACCGCTCCCCGATCCCGCTCCTGGCCTTCACCCCGGACCCGGCCACCCGCTCCCAGCTCAACCTGACCTGGGGCGTGGAGACCTTCCTCGGCCCGCACGTCGAATCGACGGACGCGATGGTGGCCCAGGTCGACGAGGAACTCCTGCGGATCGGCCGCTGCCAGAAGGGCGACATCGTGGTGATCACCGCAGGCTCCCCGCCCGGCGTGGCCGGCTCCACGAACCTGGTCCGCGTCCACCACATCGGCGAGGACGACAGCCCGAAGTAGTACGCGGTCAGTGCTTCGGCCCGACGTGGGCGTCCATGAGAGCGACGGACGCCCGTCGGGCGACGGAGATGTTGTATTTTTTGCCCGCGCGGGTGCAGTGCTTCCATTCGACACCGAGCTTGTCGAGGGTGTCGGTGTACAGCTGACGAATGTCATCCGAGACGTTCGTGAACCAGTACCGGGGATACTCGTAACGCTTCCTTTCACCCCCGACGAGGCGAGTCGTCCAGTTGGTGATGCGACAGCCATCCGAGTGGATGAGGCCCCGAATGAACTCCCAGGGGTAGTTGTCGACGATCTCCTGTTGCCATGGTTCGAGCGCGATCGTGCGGGTGTGCTTCTTGCCAGGGCCGTGCTGGGGGAAGAGACACACGAGGTGCTTTGAGTAGACCTTGACGTTGTGGCAGCCGGGTTTTCGCACCCGGCACGTGGCATTGTCCGGGAACACCTTGCGCATCGCCGCTTCGGCCTCGTCCTGGATGCCGGGCCAGGCGTCGTCCAAAGTGATCATGAGGTTCGGCACCCGGTGCTGCGAGTACTGGCTCACATGGCCGTCGCCCAGGTAAAGACCGAGAAGATACGAGTACGCGGACTCGTTGAGGTCCGCACCGTCGCAGCGGTTGCACCGAGGGTTGTGCGAGCCGGGACACTCGCCCCTTTTGGAGCGGTCCATGTGCAGCCAGTACGAGACGGTTCCGCGCGGCACATTCAGCTGACGGGCGACTTCGGCGCCCTTGGTGCCGGACCGGAGAAGGGCGAGCGCCTTCTGGCGCACTTCTGTGCCGTGGAAGTTCACATCACAACTCTGTGTGACGCGGTGCGGGTACGAGTAACAAAAAGCGGATGTTCACGAGAAGGTGAACATCCGCTTTGGTGCCGGGTGCGGGAGTCGAACCCGCACGTCCTTTCGGACAGATGTGTTTGAGACATCAGCGTCTGCCATTCCGCCAACCCGGCTGGCCAACCTCGGGCGAGTCTACCGGGTCATCGCAGGGCCCCGCAGCTAGGTAGGCTCTCGGCAGCAGCACATTACCGGCCCGCAACAAGGAGCCCCCGTGACCACCCCCGAGTCGCCCCAGCCCGTAGACGCCGTCGACGACGACAAGTCGCACGTCCCGCCGCTGACGACCCGTGTCGTCATCGCCGAGGACGAGGCCCTCATCCGCCTCGACCTCAAAGAGATGCTGGAGGAAGAGGGCTACTCGGTCGTCGGTGAGGCAGGTGACGGCCAGCAGGCCGTCGAGCTGGCCCGGGAGCACAAGCCGGACCTCGTGATCCTCGACGTGAAGATGCCCGTCCTCGACGGGATCTCGGCCGCCGAGAAGATCGCCGAGGAGTCCATCGCCCCCGTTCTCATGCTCACCGCGTTCTCGCAGCGCGACCTCGTCGAGCGGGCCCGGGACGCCGGCGCGATGGCGTACCTCGTGAAGCCGTTCAGCAAGAGCGACGTGGTGCCCGCCATCGAGATGGCGGTGTCGCGGTTCGCGGAGCTGAAGGCCCTTGAGGGCGAGGTCGCGGACCTCTCGCAGCGCCTGGAGACCCGCAAGCTCGTCGACCGCGCGAAGAGCATCCTCCAGACCGATTACGGCCTCTCCGAGCCCGCCGCGTTCCGCTGGATCCAGAAGACGTCGATGGACCGCCGGCTGTCCATGCAGCAGCTCGCCGAGGCGCTGATCGAGGACGCCGAGGAGAAGAAGAAGGCGGCCGAGTAGCCCCGTACGGACAGCACGCGAAGGAGGCCCGCACCCCGGATCGATCGGGGTGCGGGCCTCCTTCGCGTACAGGAGTGCGAGGGTCAGTCCTCGCCGAGGTACGCCTTGCGGACGGACTCGTCGTGCAGGAGGTCCGCTCCGGTGCCGGAGAGGACGATCTTGCCGACCTCCATGACATGGCCCTGGTCCGCGAGGGACAGGGCGGCCTGGGCGTTCTGCTCGACGAGCAGGATCGTGGTGCCCGCCGCCTTGAGTTCGACGATGGTCTCCATGATCTTCTGCATCATGATCGGCGAGAGCCCCATCGAGGGCTCGTCGAGCATGAGCAGCTTGGGCTGGGACATGAGGGCGCGTCCCATGGCGAGCATCTGCTGCTCGCCGCCCGAGAGGGTGCCCGCGGCCTGCTTCCGGCGTTCCCCGAGGATGGGGAAGAGGTCGTAGGCGCGCTGGACGTCCTTCTCGATGCCTGCCTTGTCGTTGCGGAGGTAGGCGCCGAGGAGGAGGTTCTCGGTGATCGTCAGCCGGGGGAAGATGTGGCGTCCCTCGGGGGAGTGGGCGAGGCCCAGTGCGACGATCTTGTGTGCCGGGATGTTGGCGAGCGGCTTGCCCTCGAAGAGGATGCGGCCGCCGAGCGGCTTGAGCAGTCCGGAGAGGGTGCGCAGTGTGGTGGTCTTGCCGGCGCCGTTGGTGCCGATGAGGGTGACCACCTGGCCGGCTTCGACGCTGAAGGAGATCCCCTTGACGGCTTCGATCTTGCCGTAGGCGACGCGGAGGTCCTCGACCTCGAGCAGTGCGGTCATCGGGTGTCCTCCTCCTCGGTGGTGGTGTCCTTCGTGGTGCTGGTGCCGGCTTCGCTCTTGGCTTGCGCCGTCCCGGCCGCTTCGGCTTCCGCTTCGGCCGCTTCGACTTCGGCGACTTCTTCGGCGCCGGGGGCGCCTTCGAAGGGGGTGCCGAGGTAGGCGGCGACGACGCGCTCGTCTGCCTGGACGACGTCGGCGGTGCCCTCGACGAGCTTTTCACCCTGGACGAGGACGGTGACGCGGTCGCACAGGTTGAAGATGAAGCGCATGTCGTGCTCGATGACGAGGATGGCGATGCCCTGGTCCCGGATGGCGAAGATGAGCTCTTCGGTGACGCGGGTTTCCTGGGGGTTCATGCCTGCGGTGGGCTCGTCCAGAAGGAGGAGTCCGGGGTCGCTGGCGAGTGCGCGCGCGATTTCCAGCTTGCGCTGGTCTCCGTAGGGGAGGTTGCGGGCGAGGTGGTCGGCCTTGTCCTGCAGGCCGATGAACTCCAGGAGTTCCATGGCGCGTTCGCGGCTGGCGTTCTCGGCCTTCTTGTAGCCGGGGAGGCGCAGCAGTGCGGACCAGAGGCCCTCTTCGGTCCTGGTGTGGCGTCCGACGAGGACGTTTTCCAGGACGGTCATGTTGGCGAAGAGCCTGATGTTCTGGAAGGTGCGGGCGATGCCTGCCTGGGTGACGAGGTGGGGCTTGGGCGGCAGGACGGTGCCCTTGTAGCTGACCTTGCCCTCGGTGGGGACGTAGAGGCCGGTGAGGCAGTTGAAGAAGGTGGTCTTTCCGGCGCCGTTGGGGCCGATGAGGCCGACGATCTCGCCCGCGTTGACGGTGAGGTCGACGTTGCGTACGGCGGTGAGTCCGCCGAAGCGCATGGTGACACCGCTGGCGTCGAGCACGGGGGTGCCGGTTTCGGTGGTGGTCGTGGCTGTCTTGGTCATGTCGGTCACGCCCCCGCCTTCGTGGTTCCGGCGGCCGTGTCGGTGAGTGGTTCGTCCGGTGGTACGTCGAGCTGGCCGGTCTCGTGGAATTCGAGCTGCTTCCTGCGGTCGGCGACCAGGCCCTCGGGGCGGAAGCGCATCAGGAGTATGAGTGCGAGTCCGAAGAGGAAGAGCTGGTAGTCCTGCATGAACTGCAGCTTGGCCGGGATCAGGTAGAGCAGTGCGGCGCCGACGAGGGGTCCGCTGAGGGTTCCCATGCCGCCGAGGATGACGGCGGCGAGGAGGAACGCGGAGTTGGGCGGTACGGACCCGGCGAACTGGTACTGCTCCGGGGTGACCGTGTAGGAGACGTGCGCCTGTACGGTTCCGGCGAGTCCGGCGAGGGTGGCGCCGAGGGCGAAGGCGAGCAGCTTGAGCCGGAAGGCGTTGATGCCCATGGCGGTGGCTGCGGTCTCGTCCTCGCGGATGGCGACCCAGGCGCGGCCGATGCGGGATTCGTTGGAGCGGCGGAACACCATGACGACGACGCCGGTGAAGACGAGCATCAGCAGGTAGTAGTTGGCGGACCTGCCGAGGGTGAAGCCGCCGATGTCGTGGCTGATCCCGAAGTCGAACCCGAGGATGTTGAGGTCGGGGATGCTCGGGATGCCCTGGGAGCCGTTGGTGACGTCCGGGCCGCTGACGCCGTTGAGGGCGTTGACGGTGAGCCGGAAGATCTCTCCGAACCCGAGGGTGACGATGGCGAGGTAGTCGCCGCGCAGCCGGAGCGTCGGGGCGCCGATGACGACGCCGAAGACGAGTGAGGCTGCGGCGCCGGTGAGGACGGCGGCCCAGAAGGGGAACTGGACGCCGACGGGTGACATCGGGGAGCCGGAGACCAGGGCGGCGGCGTAGGCGCCGACGCCGAGGAAGGCGACGTATCCGAGGTCGAGGAGGCCGGCGAGGCCGACGACGACGTTCAGGCCGAGTGCCACGGTAGCGAAGATGAGGATGTTCGCGCCGATGAGGGCGTACTGCTCGTTCTGCTGGGTGAAGGGGAAGCAGAACGCCGCGATGAGTGCTGCGGCGAGGGTGACGTTGCGGTGCTTGGTGGTGAGTGCGGTGATGCGGGCGATGAGTCCGGCGCGGCTGATGGCGGTGAAGCCGAAGGCGACGGTGATCATGAAGCCGATGAAGAGTTCGGCGTATTCGGTGTCGATGCCGTACGTGAAGACGTGCAGCCCGATGCCGAATGCTCCGGCGATGATCAGGATCTCGGCCCAGGCGGGGAGGTCCTTGGCGCGGCGCGGGGCGGGTGCGCGGAGGCTGTCGCGGAAGCGGTCCCAGGCGTTCGGCGAGCTGTCCTTGTCGAGGGGCAGGTCGCTGGGGAGTCCGAGGGAGGCGATGACGGCGATGAGTGCGCCGATGCCGCTGACCCAGGCTCCGGGTTCGAGGTTGACGACGCCGCCGAGCTTCACGGTGATGGCGCCGATGGAGTAGCCGACGACGCCGAGGGTGCCGAGGGCGAGGAGCCGGGTGGGGCTGTTGGTGCCGCCTGGGGTGAGCCAGCGCAGTCCCTTGATGCCGTATCCGGAGAGTGCGAAGAGCAGGGTGAGTGCCGCGCCGATGAGGGCGAGGACCTGGAGGCCGCCGGGGTAGCCGGTGACGGTGAGGTCGCCGGGGAATTCGTCGGTCCAGGTCCAGGCGAGGAAGGTGCCGACGAGTGCGATGGCCGCGCCCGCCGTGGTGGCGATGCGGGCGGCTGCGGTGGGCAGGGCGAGGAAGGCCGGGGCGTTCTGGGTGGTCATCGGTATCACGCCCTGTCCGCGACGCGTTCGC
The DNA here is from genome assembly GCF_042717135.1 of Streptomyces sp. NPDC058620. Lineage (NCBI taxonomy): Bacteria > Bacillati > Actinomycetota > Actinomycetes > Kitasatosporales > Streptomycetaceae > Streptomyces > Streptomyces sp. NPDC058620. Next base: position 204,047 of record NZ_JBHXQO010000007.1, on the reverse strand, counting down.
CCAGCAGGCCCTGGGGCCTGATGAGCAGGACGAGGATGAGCAGGACGAAGGCCCATACGTCCTTCCAGGCGCCACCGCCGAAGAGTTCCATGCCGGGAACCTCGCTCATGTAGCCGGTGGCGAGCGATTCGGCGACACCGAGGACGACGCCGCCGAGCATGGCGCCGTAGATGTTGCCGATGCCGCCGAGTACGGCTGCGGTGAATGCCTTGAGCCCCATGATGAAGCCCATGCGGAAGCCGATCTGGCCGTTCTTGAGCCCGTAGGCGACGGCGGCGACGGCGGCGAACGCGGCACCGATGGCGAAGGCCATGACGATGATGCGGTCGGTGTTGATGCCCATGAGCTTGGCGGTGTCGGGGTCCTGCGAGGTGGCCTGCATGCCGCGTCCGGCGCGGGTCTTCGAGACGAAGAGGCCGAGGGCGATCATGCAGAGGGGGGCCACGATGAGGACGAAGAGGTCACCGCGCTGGATGTTGGCGCCGAAGATTTCGAACGCTTCGCCCTTGAACTGGGGGAAGGAACGGTCCTTCGTGGCATCCGGGTACCACATCCACACTGCCTGCTGGAGAGCGAGCGAGAGACCGATGGCCGTGATGAGGGGGGCTAGGCGTGGCGCTGTGCGCAGGGGCCGGTAGGCGAAGCGTTCAGCGGCCATGCTGATCGCGACGGCGGCGATGACGCCACCGGCGATCATGAGGGGTATCGCAGCTATGAGGGAGAGACCCGACGGAAGGCCGAGGTAGACCGTGAGGGCACCGAAGCCTCCGATCATGAAGATCTCGCCGTGTGCGAAGTTGATGAGCTGGATGATTCCGTAGACCATCGTGTAACCGATCGCGATGAGACCGTACATCGCGCCGAGGATGAGTCCATTGGCCAGCTGTTGCGGCAGTTCGTTCACCGCAGGGCCTCCGTGGAGTGGTTCGGATATGGCACCGCGCGGGAGCGCTCGTAGCGCTCCCGCGCGGTCTGGTTGCTATGTGTGACCGGGAGTCCTTGCGGGACCTACTTGACGGCCTCGCTGAGCTTGGAGACCCACTTGCCGCCGTCGACCTGGTAGGCGGTCATCATGGTGTTGGTGGTGTCGCCGAACTCGTCGAAGGAGACGGGGCCGGTGACGCCCTCGAACTGGACCTTGCTCATCGCGGCGAGGACCTTGGCGCGGGAGTCCTCGGGGAGCTTGCCGTCGTTCTCGGCGACAACGGCCTTGACGGCCTCGATGATCGCCCAGGTGGCGTCGTAGGTGCCGCCGCCGTACGCCTCGTAGGCGTCCTTGTAGCCGGCCGTCTTGTAGTCCGCGATGAACTTCTTGGCGGACTCGAGCTCTTCGACGGGCTTGCCGACGGAGGTGGCGATGTCGCCCTGGGACTTCTTGTTCAGCGTGATGAAGTCGGCGCTGTACATGCCGTCGCCGCCCATGAGCGGGATCTTCACGCTGTCCTTGAGCTGCTGGCTCAGGGGCGCGCCGGCGGGGTACTCGCCGCCGTAGTAGACGGCCTTGGCCTTGGAGCCCTTGACCTTGGTGACCACGGAGTTGAAGTCACGGTCGTCGGGGTTGACGTGGTCCGAGCCGACGATCTTGCCGCCGAGCTCGGTGAACGTCGCCTTGAAGGAGGCGGCGAGACCGGCGCCGTAGGGCTTCTGGTCGTCGATGAGGTAGACGTCCTTGATCTTCGCGGTCTTGAAGAGGTAGTTCGCCGCGAAGGCACCCTGGATCGCGTCCGTGGTGGCGGTACGGAAGTACGTCTTGTACGGACGCTTCTTGTCGCCGGTCTTCCAGTCGTTGCCCTGGGTCAGCTCGGTGCCGGTGTTGGCCGGGGAGACCTGGGTGAGGCTGGCGTCGTTGAGCGGCTTCTGCATCGACTGCGCGACGCCGGAGTTCAGCGGGCCGACGACACCGAGGACGGTCTTGTCGCCGATGAACGTGGCGGCGTTCTGCTGGCCGACGGAGGGCTGGGCCTGGTCGTCGAGGGGCTTGATCTCGAACTTGATGCCCGGGACCGTCTTCTCCGTGTTGGCCGTCTTGACGGCGAGGTCGGCGGAGTTCTTGATGCCGAGGCCGAGGGCGGAGAGGTCGCCGGTCAGGGGGGCGTCGACGCCGATGACGACGGTCTGGGTGTCGCTGCCGCCGCTGCTCTTCTTGTCGTCGTCGCGCGACCCGCAGGCGGTGAGTGTGAGTGCTCCGGTGGTGAGCACTGCGGTGAGTATGAGCAAAGAACGGTGTCGCACGAAAGAGGGTCCTTTCCCTGGCGCGGCCTCCTCTGCTGAGGTGCCGTGACGATCGCCGGGCCGTACTGGGTTGACGCAGCCGTACAGCAGACGCGCCCGGCGTCGTGGTGACTGGCCGTGACTCTAAGGGCAGGGCCGGGGGTGCGGGATGGGCAGCGGCAGGATGTGACTGTCTTGTTATGCCCTTGAGGAAGGCTTGAGGTGACTGTGTGGACATGTGGTGCTTTATCGCTTGACGCCGAAGTGACCGCATGCTGAGAACGTGCAGCTCTGCTAAGGCGCTTGAACCGATCTTGGTGCTGTCGCGCGAGGGGGGTGCGGGAGGGCGTGGGTCATCGGCCCCTGGGTCCGGGGCCGGCTGCCGGGCCCCGCTGCCTCATTGCGCGCGTGTTACGCAGTGTTACATCGGGGAAGATGTATCCGACCGCTATCGCGCGCGTGGCTGACGAGTGCCTCATGGAACCGGCCGCTGGGTCAAGGAAGTTGATGGAATGCGCTGGTCAACGGCCCTTCCTGGGCGGGGATATGGGTCTGCCCGGCCGGAAATGCGCGTTGCGTTCCGGGCCGGGCAGGTGGGTGTGCGGGCTGTCGGTGACTATCCGGCGGCGGGCTGGGGTGCGTCACGGAGCAGGCAGGTGAGGCGGGCGGTACAGACCCGCTTGTCCTGTTCGTCGGTGATGGCGATCTCGTACGTGGCGGTGGTGCGGCCCCGGTGTACGGGGGTGGCGACACCGGTCACGAGGCCGCTGCGCGCGCCCCGGTGGTGGGTGCAGTTCAGGTCGACGCCGACGGCGAGCTTGGAGGCGCCGCCGTGCAGCATGGCGCCGATGGAGCCGAGGGTCTCGGCGAGGACGGCTGAGGCGCCGCCGTGGAGCAGTCCGTAGGGCTGGGTGTTGCCCTCGACGGGCATCGTGCCCACGACGCGCTCCGCGGAGGCCTCGATGATCGTGACGCCCATGCGCTCGCCGAGGTGCCCGGCGGAGAAGAGTGCGGGGAGGTCGACGCCGAGTGCGGCGTACTCGTCGATGATCTCCTGGGGGAACGTGGGTGCGATGTGCTCGCCCATGGGTCCGGCTCCGATCGTCTGCGCTGACTCATTGCTGTGTGCACTGTTCTTATCAGACCGCTGAGCGAACGCTTAGTGGGTGGAGGGGGCGAGGTTCGTCACCGCAGGTTCTCGAACCGCACGACGACGGACTTGCTGGCCGGGGTGTTGCTGGTGTCGGCGGTGGCGTCGAGCGGGACGAGTACGTTCGTCTCGGGGTAGTAGGCGGCGGCGCAGCCGCGCGCGGTCGGGTAGAGCACGACGCGGAAGCCCGGGGCGCGTCGCTCGACGCCGTCCTTCCACTCGCTGACGAGGTCGGTGTAGCAGCCGTCGGTGAGGCCCAGGGCCGCCGCGTCCTCGGGGTTGACCATGACGATGCGGCGGCCGCCCTTGATGCCGCGGTAGCGGTCGTCGAGGCCGTAGATCGTGGTGTTGTACTGGTCGTGCGAGCGAAGGGTCTGCAACAGCAGCCTGCCTTCGGGCAGTTCGGGGTATTCGACGGGGGCTGCGGTGAAGTTGGCCTTGCCCGTGGCGGTGGGGAAGCGGCGCTCGTCGCGCGGGGCGTGGGGGAGTGTGAAGCCGCCGGGAACGGCTACGCGGGCGTTGAAGTCCTCGAAGCCGGGGACGACGCGCGAGATGCGGTCCCGGATCGTTCCGTAGTCCTTCTCGAACTCCTCCCAGGTCGTGGCGGATTCGGCGCCGAGGACGGCGCGGGCCAGCCGGGCCACGATGGCCGGTTCGGAGAGGAGGTGGGGGCTTGCGGGGGCGAGGTTGCCGCGGGAGGCGTGGACCATGCCCATGGAGTCCTCGACGGTCACGAACTGCTTGCCGCTCGCCTGGGTGTCCTTGTCGGTGCGCCCCAGGGTGGGCAGGATCAGGGCGCGGGTGCCGGTGACCGCGTGGGAGCGGTTGAGCTTGGTCGATACGTGGACGGTGAGACGGGCGCGGCGCATGGCGGCCTCGGTCACGGTGGTGTCGGGTGTGGCCGCGACGAAGTTGCCGCCCATGGCGAAGAAGACCTTGGCGTCGCCGTCGCGCAGCGCCTCGATGGAGCGCACGACGTCGTAGCCGTGGTGGCGCGGCGAGGTGATCCCGAATTCCTTGTCGAGGGCGTCGAGGAAGGCGGTCGAGGGCCGTTCGAAGATGCCCATCGTGCGGTCGCCCTGGACGTTGGAGTGGCCGCGCACGGGGCACACGCCGGCGCCGGGCCGTCCGATGTTGCCGCGCAGCAGGAGGAAGTTGACCACTTCGCGGATGGTCGGTACCGAGTGCTTGTGCTGGGTCAGGCCCATGGCCCAGCAGACGATGGTGCGCTTGGAGGCGAGGACCATGGCCAGGGCCTCTTCGATCGCGGTGCGGTCGAGCCCGGTGGCGGTGAGTGTCCCGTCCCAGTCGGCGGTGCGGGCGGCCTTCGCGAACTCCTCGTACCCGTGGGTGTGTTCGCGTACGAAGGTCTTATCGATGGCCCCTTCGGTCTCCAGGATCATCTTGTTGAGGAGCCGGAAGAGGGCCTGGTCGCCGCCGAGCCGGATCTGGAGGAACAGGTCGGTGAGTGCGGCGCCCTTGATCATGCCGAGCGGGGTCTGCGGGTTCTTGAAGCGCTCCAGGCCGGCCTCGGGCAGCGGATTCACCGAAATGATCTTCGCGCCCGCGGACTTGGCCTGCTCCAGGGCGGAGAGCATCCGGGGATGGTTCGTCCCCGGGTTCTGTCCGGCGACGATGATCAGGTCGGCGTGGTGGAGGTCCTCCAGGGAGACGCTGCCCTTTCCGATCCCGATCGTCTCGGTGAGGGCGGAGCCGGACGACTCGTGGCACATGTTCGAGCAGTCCGGGAGGTTGTTGGTGCCGAACTCGCGGGCGAAGAGCTGGAGCAGGAACGCCGCCTCGTTGCTGGTGCGGCCCGAGGTGTAGAAGAGTGCTTCGTCGGGGGAGGCGAGGGCCTTGAGCTCCTCGGCGATGATCGCGAAGGCTCGCTCCCAGGGGACCGCCTCGTACCGTTCGGCGCCTTCGGGCAGATACATCGGCTGGGTGATGCGGCCCTGCTGTCCCAGCCAGTAGCCGCTGCGGGTGGCGAGGTCGGCGACCGGGTGCGCGGCGAAGAACTCGGGTGTGACGCGGCGCAGCGTCGCCTCCTCGGCGACGGCCTTGGCCCCGTTCTCGCAGAATTCGGCGGTGTGGCGCTTGTCGCCCTCGGGCCAGGCGCAGCCGGGGCAGTCGAAGCCGTCCTTCTGGTTGACCTTGAGGAGTGTCCGCGCGGTGCGGCGCACGCCCATCTGCTGCTGGGCGACGCGCAGGGTGTGTGCTACGGCGGGAAGCCCGGCCGCCGAGTGCTGGACCGCTTCGACCTGCGGCGCGTCCTGGACCGGGTCACCGGTCGGGGGCCTGGTGGCCATGATGCTCCCCTTTGAGCCTGCGCGGGTCTGCCGAGCCCGCACGGTTCTGCCTGTAGGTGTTCCTGCTCACGATCCTGTCACGCGTCACCGGGCGGGGCCCCCGCACGGGCCGTGGGGCGCCGCGCCCGGTCCGGATTGTCAGTGGGCCGTGGCAGGATCGGGGGCGTGGCTGAGACGGCATCGAAGAAGACGGCAGACAACCGACCGCGCCTGCTCCTGATGGACGGGCACTCCCTGGCGTACCGGGCGTTCTTTGCGCTGCCCGCGGAGAATTTCACGACAGGGACGGGGCAGCCGACGAACGCCGTGTACGGCTTCGCGTCGATGCTGGCGAACACGCTGCGCGACGAGGCGCCCACGCACTTCGCGGTGGCGTTCGACGTGTCCCGCAAGACCTGGCGTGCGCAGGAGTTCCCGGAGTACAAGGCGAACCGTTCCAAGACCCCTGACGAGTTCAAGGGGCAGGTCGAGCTGATCGGCGAGCTCCTCGACGCGATGCGTGCCGACCGGTTCGCGATCGACGGCTTCGAGGCCGACGACGTGATCGCGACGCTGGCCACCCAGGCCGAGGCGGCGGGTTTTGAAGTGCTGATCGTCACCGGCGACCGGGACTCGTTCCAGCTGATCACGGACAACGTCACCGTGCTGTACCCGACGAAGGGCGTCTCGGAGCTGACGCGCTTCACCCCGGCGAAGGTCGAGGAGAAGTACGGGCTCACGCCCCAGCAGTACCCGGACTTCGCGGCGCTGCGCGGTGACCCGTCGGACAACCTTCCGGGCATCCCGGGCGTGGGTGAGAAGACGGCCGCGAAGTGGATCAACCAGTTCGGTTCGTTCGACGACCTCGTGGCGCGTGCCGAGGAGGTCAAGGGCAAGGCGGGACAGAATTTCCGCGACCACCTGGACGCCGTGAAGCTGAACCGCCGGCTGACCGAGATGGTCCGTGACGTGGCGCTGCCGAAGACGCCGCTGGACCTGGAGCGCGCTCCGTACGACCGCACGGCGGTCACCGGGGTGCTGGACGTCCTGGAGATCCGTAACCCGAGCCTGCGCGAGCGGCTGCTGGCCGTGGACCCGGGCGCCGTCGAGGACGAGAGCCCGGTGCCCGCCGCGGGCATCGAGCTGGACGGTGCGGTGCTGGGCGAGGGCGCGGTGGCTCCCTGGCTGGCGGCCCACGGCGGGCAGCCGCTGGGCGTGGCCACGGTCGACACCTGGTTCCTGGGGACCGGCACGGTCACGGAGATCGCGTTGGCCGCCGCGGACGGGGCCGCTGCCTGGATCGACCCGACGCAGCTGAACGAGGCCGACGAGCAGGCGTTCGCCGCCTGGATCGCGGACCCGGAGCGGCCCAAGGTCATGCACAACGCGAAGAGCGCCATGCGGGTCTTCCCGGACCAGGGCTGGCACATCGAGGGTGTCGCGATGGACACCGCGCTCGCCGCCTACCTGGTCAAGCCGGGCCGTCGTTCCTTCGCGCTGGACGCGCTGGCCGTGGAGTATCTCGGCCGCGAGCTCGCCCCCGCCGCCGCGGGTGACGGGCAGCTGGCGTTCGGCGCGGACGACCAGGCCGAGGCCGACGCCCTGATGGCGCAGGCCCGCGCGATCCTGGACCTCGGTGACGCGTTCACGACGCGGCTGAAGGAGGTCGGCGCCGTCGAGCTCCTGCACGACATGGAGCTGCCCACCTCGATCCTTCTGGCCCGGCTGGAGCGGCACGGCATCGCCGCCGACCGGGCCCATCTGGAAGGCATGGAGCAGCAGTTCGCCGGCGCCGTGCAGCAGGCGGTGACGGAGGCGCACGCGGCGGTGGGCCACGAGTTCAACCTCGGATCGCCCAAGCAGCTCCAGGAAGTCCTGTTCGGGGAGCTGGGGCTGCCCAAGACGAAGAAGACCAAGACCGGCTACACCACGGACGCCGACGCCCTGGCCTGGCTGGCGGCACAGACCGAGCACGAACTGCCGGTCCTCATGCTGCGCCACCGCGAGCAGGCGAAGCTCAGGGTCACGGTCGAGGGCCTGGTCAAGACGATCGGGGCGGACGGCCGTATCCACACCACGTTCAACCAGACGGTCGCGGCGACCGGGCGGCTCTCCTCCACCGACCCGAACCTCCAGAACATCCCGGTCCGCACGGACGAGGGCCGGGCGATCCGTCGCGGCTTCGTCGTCGGCGAGGGCTTCGAGTCGTTGATGACGGCCGACTACAGCCAGATCGAACTGCGTGTGATGGCCCACCTGTCGGAGGACGCGGGCCTGATCGAGGCGTTCACCTCCGGGGAGGACCTGCACACCACGGTCGCCTCGCAGGTCTTCGGCGTCGACAAGTCGGCCGTCGACCCGGAGATGCGCCGCAAGATCAAGGCCATGTCGTACGGGCTGGCCTACGGGCTCTCCGCGTTCGGTCTCTCCCAGCAGCTGAACATCGAGGCCGGCGAGGCACGCGGTCTGATGGACACCTACTTCGAGCGTTTCGGCGGAGTCCGCGACTATCTGCACCGCGTCGTCGAGGAGGCCAGGGCCACGGGATACACGGAGACGGTCTTCGGCCGCCGCCGCTACCTCCCCGACCTGAACAGCGACAACCGCCAGCGTCGTGAGACGGCCGAGCGGATGGCGCTCAACGCACCCATCCAGGGGACGGCCGCCGACATCGTCAAGGTCGCGATGCTGCACGTGGACCGGGCCCTGACCGAGGCGAAGCTGGAGTCGCGGATGCTGCTCCAGGTCCATGACGAAATCGTCCTGGAGATCGCGAAGGGCGAGCGCGAGCGGGTCGAGCGGATCCTGCGCCATGAGATGTCGACCGCGGTGGAGCTGCGTGCCCCGCTGGACGTCTCCGTCGGCGTTGGGCCGGACTGGGAGTCCGCCGCCCACTGACGCGAGGGGGGGCCGGGGCGACTCGCCGGGGTGCTGGGCCGGCTGGCGCCCAGCACCCGGAGCCTGGGGCACCGGCCACTCTCCGCCCCCGACAGTGAGAATCAGCGAGATCAGCGAGAACGCGGCCGGGAGCGTTCCGCGAGACCGGTGCTCGTTTCCCCCGTGTGATCAGTCCGTCCGGTGCGCGCGTCGCTCCGCAGCCGCAGCCACGTCCCGTACAGCACGAGTCCCACCGCCAGCCCGGCCCCTGCGCCGAAGCAGGCGGTCGGGATGATGTCGAGCGGCGTGGAGATCTGCCCGAAGTGGGCGTACCAGCGTGCGCAGCGGTGGATGACGCCGAGGAGCACGCAGACCGTCAGCAGCGCGCCCGCCCACCACCGCTCCCGCCGTCCGAGTACGGGCACGGCTTCCGGCGTAGGGGCCGCCCCGGCCCGCCGCAGCGCCGACACCGTGAACCACACGAGCACCGTCAGCGCCACCGCCGAACTGCCGTACTGCACGAACTGGTAGGCGGGGAAGCCGGCCACGCTCCGGTTGAGCGCCGGGATCAGCTCCGTCCCCCAGCGGTCGTGATGGGTGAACGCGTCCCAGATGACGTGGGTGGCCGCCCCGATGGCCGCGGACAGTGCGAACCGGAGTGCCTCCAGGGGCCGTAGCCGGCCGGGCTCCCGCCGCGGCCCTCGCAGGAACGCGTACACCCGGCCCTGCCGGCGGGCCGGCAGCAGCGCCACCAGCGGCTCACGCAGCAGCAGCCACAACGCCACCAGCGTCGCGGCGATCAGTACGTCGACGGTGAACACGCCCCATACGGCGTGCGTCACTTGGCCGAATTCCATCGCCCCGGGGATCGCGGTGTCCGCGTAGTAGGTCATATCGGGAGCGAACGAACCGGCGACGAGGGCCGAGGCGACGAGCGGACCGCGTCCGGCGCCCGTCCTGCGGATTCCCGGCAGCACAGCGACGGCATGACTGAGCGTGAACGGCATGGGGGCAAGTATGGGCGAGCCTCCGCGGCCCCCTGTACCCCGCTCGGGGCATGCCGTACAACTTGCTGTCGGGAACGTGAAAAAACAGTAAGAACCGGTCAACGCACGGTGTCCGGGCGGCAGGAGTTGTCGTAGGGTCGCCTGAGTTCTCGCGCTGGGGAGTGCGAGCAGCCGTCGACGGGGAGGGACCAGAACGTATGGCAGCGCAATTCGGCCGCCGACTGCGCAGGGGGGCCACCACCACAGCGGTGGCCGCGGCTGCCGTGGCAGCCCTCACCGCCTCGCAGGGCCCCGGTGCACCACTGGCCGAGGACGCGGGAAGCGGAGACCAGAAGACGGCCGGTTCCTCGTCGTCCGGCGACAGCGCGGCCACCGGTAACTCGCCCTACCACACGGACCTGCCGCCGCTGACGACGCCCAACAAGCCCGGAACCTCCGTGAATCTGCCGGTCACCGGCAGTACGGAAGCCGGGATACCCGCCTCGATCCTGGCCGCGTACAAGAAGGCCGAGCAGGCCGTCGCCGGCAGCGACGCCGCCTGCCGCCTCCCGTGGCAGCTCCTCGCCGCGATCGGCAAGGTCGAGTCCGGCCAGGCCCGCGGCGGCCGTGTCGACGCGAACGGCACCACCTTCTCCCCGATACTCGGGCCCGCCCTCAACGGCCAGGGCTTCGCCCTGATCAAGGACACCGACGACGGGGCGTTCGACGGCGACGCCACCCACGACCGCGCGGTCGGCCCCATGCAGTTCATCCCCTCCACGTGGGCGACCTGGGGCCAGGACGGCAACAGCGACGGCCGCGAGGACCCCAACAACATCTACGACGCGGCACTCGCGGCCGGGCTCTACCTCTGCGCCGGTCCCCGCGACCTGGCGGTCGGGGCCGACCTCGACCGGGCGGTGCTGAGCTACAACCACTCGCGGGAGTACCTGCGGACGGTGCGCTCCTGGTTCGACTACTACAAGCGCGGCACCCACGAGGTCCCCGACGGCACGGGAGTCCTGCCGACCGGTCCCCGCGGCGCGGGCGGCACCGGTGGCGGCACGGCGAGTCCCTCGCCGAAGCCCACTCCGCCCGCCTCCGATGCCCCCGGCGGCGGCGAGACCCCGAGCCCGAAGCCGCCGACGAGCGGCGGCTCGAAGCCCCCGAAGCCGACTCCGCCACCCACCACGCCGCCGGCCACGCCTCCGCCCACGACGACGCCGCCCACCACCCCCGACCCCACGCGGCCCCCGACGCTCGGCAGCCTGGAGAACGCCGGCACCGGCCCGCTGACCGCCACGGCCGGCCAGGCGTTCGGCGAGCGGGTCACCGTGCGGGCGAGGAACACCGTCGGCGCCCCGCTCGCCAAGGCGTCCGTGACCTTCACCATCACCGGTGACACCGACACGCGCTTCTCCGGCGGGCTGACCACCATCACCTTGCGCACCGCGGCCGACGGCACCGTCACCTCCCCGGTGCTGCGAGCGGGCGAGAGGACCGGCGCGTTCAAGGTGACGGCCGTCGCGGGCACCACCAATCCGCGCACGCTTACCTTCGGCGCGACCGTCACCGCCCGGCAGGCCGACGCCATCGCCAGGACCGGGACCGCGGCCGTGACGGCCGCCGCCGGCGCACAGTTCGACGCCGTCGAGGTCAAGGCGACCTACAAGGGCGCGGCGGCCGCGGGCGTCGCCGTCACCGCCACGATGATCACGGCCGCCGAGCAGCCGGCCGAGAACGACAAGGGCCCCTACTTCAAGGGCGCGGACGGCACCCCCGTACGCACCCTCTCCGGACTCAGGACCGGGGCCGACGGCCTCCTGACGCTGCCCGCGTTCCACGCGGACAGCACCCCCGGCACGTACACGCTGCGTCTCACCACCGAGGGCGGCGGCACGCTCGACATCGTGCTCACGGTGTCCTGACCGCCACGTCCCGGCGCCACACCGGCCGCCCCTCGGTCCTCACGGGCCGAGGGGCGGCCGCGCTTCTTCCCGTCTCCCGTCCGCGCGTTCCCGACTCGCGCCCGCGTGTTCTCATCTCGCGTCTCTGTTGCTACGGTGCCCGAACCTGACGCCCTATCAGATCCGCGCTCCCGGGAGGCCGAGCATGCGTGCCCTCGTCGCCGCCGCCACAGGACTGGCCGCAGCCCTCGCGCTCGTGTTCACCGTGACCGCGATCGGAGCACCGCCCGGCGAGACCTCGCCCAAACCCCTGCTGACCACCGTCCCGGGCCCCAAGAAGTAGCGCGCGAGCACCCGCGGGCAGCACACAGAGGGAGGACACCACCATGCGCCGCCGAGCCGGCCTCGTACTCCTGGCCTTCGCCGTCTTCTTCGCCGCCATGTCGCCGCTGCTGCGCTGGTACGCCTTCCCCCGGCTGGCGAAGGTCCCGCCGAGCCAGTACCAGGAGATGGTCCTTGAGGCGAAGCCGGCCACCCTCCTCGACTACGGCACCCTCAGATCCGAGGAGGTCGAGAAGGTCACCATCGTGCAGACCCTCAAGGGCAATGTGGAGGAGTCCGAGAAGATCGAGCGCAGCGCCGGCCGCGATGTCGTCGTGTGGGACTCGCTCTCCTACATCGAGGGCCCCGACGGAGAAATGGTCTCCCAGATCCCCGAGCGTTACATCTTCGACGCCCACAGCCAGGACCCCGTCCACGCCACCGGCGAAATGGTCGACGGCGATCCGGTCCGCCGCGAAGGCATCGAGTACAAGTGGCCGTTCCTCACCGAGAAGCGCGACTACGAGTACTTCGACGCCCAGAGCCGCACGACCTCGCCCATCCACTACAAGGGAACGCGCACCTTCCGGGGTATGGACGTCTACTACTTCGAGCAGACCATCCCGTGGACCCGGGTCCCGATGCCGAAGAAGATGCCCATCAAGGGCGTCACCGCGGCGCAGGTGGCCAAGACGGGCATGACCCGGTGGTACTCCACCAAGCGGATGTTCTGGGTCGACCCCGTCACCGGCGCACCCGTCAACGGCGAGGAGATCCACCGCGAGGAGCTGCGCGGCGCCAGGAAGATGGGCATGCCGCAGGACACCGTCACCGCGTTCGCCGGCCACGTGAAGATGCGCGAGGACTACATCGTCGACACCGTCGAGCTGGTCAGGTCCCAGCGCGTCGTGATCCTCCTGCTGACCTCGCACCTGCCCTGGGGCTTCCTGCTCCTCGCCACCGGACTCCTCGCGCTCGCCCTCTGGCTGGAGGCACGCTCCCGCCGCTCCGGCCCACCCTCACCGGGGCCGGAAGCTATCCCCGCCTGAGCCGCGCCGAGGTGAAGCGGGTCGCCTCGACCGTGGTCGGGTCCTCGGGCCACGGATGCTTCGGATACCGGCCGCGCAGCTCGGCACGTACCGCCTTGTAGCCCTCCCGCCAGAACGACGCGAGATCCGCCGTCACCGCCGCCGGGCGCCCGGCGGGGGAGAGCAGATGGAACAGCACGGGCACCCCGGCCACCCGGGGCGTCTCCCGCAGCCCGAACAGCTCCTGGAGCTTCACCGCCAGTACGGGCTGCGCCCCGCCGTACTCCACCCGGATACGGGACCCGCTCGGCACCTCGATGCGCTCCGGCGCCAGCTCGTCGAGCCGGGCCGCCTCACCCGTCGCCCACGGCAGCAGCCGCCGCACCGCCTGGCCGGCGTCGATCCGCCCCAGATCCGAACGGCGCCGCGCCCGCGACAGCTCGGGCTCCAGCCACTGCCCGGCACGAGCCAGCAGGGCCTCGTCCGACACGTCCGGCCACGGCGCCCCCAGCTCCCGGTGCAGGAAAGCGAGGCGTGACCGCAGCTGCTCGCTGTCCCGGCTCCACCGCAGCAGCCCGGTGCCTTCGCGCCGCAGCCCCTCCAGCAACGCCTCGCGCACCAGCTCCGGCTTCGGCTGCTTCAGCGCGCGCACGGACAGCTCGACGGCACCGAGCCGCTCCACGGACCGGGCCACGACATCGCCGTCCACCCAGCGCACCTCCTCGCCGGAGAACCGCAGATGCCCGGCCGCCAGCCGCGCCGTGTCCTCGTCGACGACGGCGGCCAGCCGCACCCGGGCGGACGCCGAATGCGCGGGCCGGTCCGCGACCGCGACCGCCAGCCAGGGCGAGCTGCGCAGTCGTGAGCCGTCCCGGAGCTCCGCCCCCGTCCCCGACGCCATCAGGAACGCTCCCTCGCCCCGCGCCCGCGCCACCCGCTCCGGGAACGCCAGAGCCGCGACCAGCCCGACCGCCGCGTCATCGCTCCCGGAAGCCCCCGCAGCCCCCGCAGCCCCGGAAGCCCCCGCAGCCCCGCGCGTCCCGTCCTTCGCCGTCCCCAGCGACGACGACAGCCGTCGCACCTCCTGCCGCCAGCGCGCCGCATACCCGTCCTGCCCCCGCCGCGCGGTACGCAGCGCCGCCGCCAGATCGTCCCCGTACTCGCGCGGCGGCTCCTCGCTGAGCAGGGCCACCACCTCGGCCGCCCGCCGCCCGCCCACCTCGGCCGCGCCGTCCAGCAGGGCCCGCGCCAGCCGGGGGTGCAGGCCGAGCCGGGACATCCGTACGCCCCGGTCGGTCACCCGCCCCGCCGCGTCCACGGCGCCCACCGCCGTGAGCACCTCCCGGGCCGCGCCCATCGCGCCGGCCGGCGGCGGATCGAGCAGCGCGAGCCCCGAGGCGTCCGGATCGCCCCAGCACGCCGCCTGCAACGCGAACGCCGCGAGGTCGGCGACCTTGATCTCCGGCGACGGGAAGCGTGCGAGCCGCCCGTCCTCCGCCTGCTCCCAGCACCGGTACACCGCCCCCGGGGCCTCACGCCCGGCCCGCCCCGCCCGCTGCCGCCCGGCCGCCTGCGAGGCCCGTACGGTCGTCAGCGCGCTCAGGCCCCGCGCATGGTCGGTACGGGGCTCCCGGGCGAGGCCCGAGTCGACGACGACCCGCACCCCCGGCACCGTCAGGGACGACTCGGCGACGGAGGTCGCCAGTACCACCCGCCGGACGCCGGACGAGCCCGCCAGTACCGCGTCCTGCACGGCGGCGGGAGCCCGCCCGTGCACCTGAAGCACCTCGGCGGCCACGCCGCCGAGCTGCCCTGCGACCCGCCCGATCTCCCCGACCCCGGGCAGGAAGCACAGCACGTCCCCCTCGCGTTCCGCGAGGGCCCGGCGCACCACCGACGCCACATGCGTCAGCAGCGCCGGATCGACCCTCAGCCCGTGCGGCGGTTTCACCGGCCGGGACGGCGGCGCCCACACGACCTCCACCGGATGCGACACGCCCTGCGCCTCCACGACCGGGGCATCGCCCAGCAGCCGCGCCCAGCCCTCCGCGTCGGTCGTCGCCGACGCGGCCAGCAGCCGCAGGTCAGGCCGCAGGGCGGCCCGTACGTCGAGCAGGAACGCGGCGACCGTGTCCGCGTCCAGATGCCGCTCGTGGCACTCGTCGATGATCACCACATCGGTCCCGGCGAGCTCCTGGTCGCGCTGGAGCCGCTGGAGGAGCACCCCGGTGGTGACGACCTCCACCACCGTGTCGCGCCCCACCACCCGCTCCCCGCGGACCGTGAAACCGACCCGACCGCCCGGCTGCTCCCCGAGCAGCCAGGCCATCCGCCGAGCCGCCGCCCGCGCCGCGATCCGCCGGGGCTCGGCGACCACGACCCGCCGCACCGGCCCCGCGCCGGTCAGCCCGGCCAGGACCAGCGGGACGAGGGTCGTCTTGCCGGTGCCGGGCGGCGCGCAGAGCACGGCGACGCCCCGCTCGTCGAGCGCCCGCTCCAGGGCGGGCACAGCGGTACGTACGGGCAACTGGTCCAGCGCGTCGGTACGGATCACGCCCCCAGTCTCGTACGCCGCACCGCCGGCCCCGTACGCCTGCCCGCCTCACGTCCCGTACGCCCCCTGCCCGGCCCCGTACGCGGGAGAGGCGTCAGTCCCGTTCGCAGACGAAGATCGCCGTCCCGGGGATGAGGTTGCCGCGCAGCGGGGACCAGCCGCCCCACTCCTGGTTGTTCCACGCGGGCCATTCGGGCTCGACGAGATCGACCAGCCGGAAACCTCCGGCCACCACGTCCCGCACCCGGTCACCGATCGTCCTGTGGTGCTCGACGTACACGGCGTTGCCTTCTTCGTCCTGCTCCACGTAGGGGACGCGGTCGAAGTAGGAAGCGGCGACCGACAGCCCTTCGGGGCCGGGCTCGTCGGGGAACGCCCACCGGATCGGGTGGGTCACCGAGAACACCCACCGGCCGCCGGGCCGCAGCACCCTGCGCACCTCCCGGAACACCTGCACGGGATCGGCGACGAACGGCACCGCTCCGTAGGCCGAGCAGGCCAGGTCGAAGGAGCCGTCCCGGAAGGGCAGCTTCCCCGCGTCCGCCTCGACCAGCGGGATGCCCTCGCCGATGCGCAGCGCGTGCTGGAGCTGGCGGTGGGAGAGGTCCAGGGCCACCGGGCGCGCACCCTGGGCGGCCAGCCAGCGGGAGCACTGGGCGGCGCCCGCGCCGATCTCCAGGATGTCCAGGCCGCTCAGTGAGGCGGCGGGTCCCAGCAGGGCCGCGTCGGCCTCGTCGAGCCCCTCCGGCCCCCAGACGAAGCGGTCGTCCCCGAGGAAGGCGCCGTGATCGCTCTGGTACTCGTCCGCGTTCCGGTCCCACCAGCCGCGACTTGCCCGGCTGCTTTCCGATTCTCCGGCGTTCCGGCGCGTCGCTTCCGGTTCGGCCTCATGGATCTCTTGGCTCATCGTGCCCGTCGTTGTAGTTTGCCTTCACCCGCCGCACGCGGTGGCCGCCTGTGGGTACCCGTGGGCACGGACGCGTGCGTCAGACACATTCCCGTGGCCGACGTGGCCTCGGGGAACATGAGTTGTGCCGGGAATGGGCTGTCGTGCCCCGGGTGTGCGCCTTCGCGCATTGACCCTGTCCGGCTGCCCCCGTATGCTACAAGTTGCGCTGCGAGCCTGCGCGCCTCAGACCTAGCAGGCCGCGCTCGCGTCTGTTGCATGTCCCCTCGGTTGTCGAGGCGCCGCCCGTACGACGGGTTGGTCGCTTTCCAGGCTGTCCGGCTTCTGCAGAGGCGATACGGGCTTTCGGCGTAGCAGTACCTACGACTCACTGTCCGTACCGGAGCCCTTTCCCACATGACGAGCAGCACCGAGACCACCGCCACCACTCCGCAGGTTGCGGTCAACGACATCGGCGACGCGGACGCGTTCCTCGCGGCGATCGACGCGACGATCAAGTACTTCAACGACGGCGACATCGTTGACGGCGTCATCGTCAAGGTTGACCGGGACGAGGTTCTCCTCGACATCGGTTACAAGACCGAAGGCGTCATCCCGAGCCGCGAGCTCTCGATCAAGCACGACGTCGACCCGAACGAGGTCGTCAAGGTCGGCGACGAGATCGAGGCCCTGGTTCTCCAGAAGGAGGACAAGGAAGGCCGCCTGATCCTCTCGAAGAAGCGCGCTCAGTACGAGCGTGCCTGGGGCACCATCGAGAAGATCAAGGAAGAAGACGGGATCGTCACCGGTACCGTCATCGAGGTCGTCAAGGGTGGTCTCATCCTCGACATCGGCCTCCGTGGCTTCCTGCCGGCCTCCCTCGTCGAGATGCGTCGTGTCCGCGACCTCCAGCCCTACGTGGGCAAGGAGCTCGAGGCCAAGATCATCGAGCTGGACAAGAACCGCAACAACGTGGTCCTGTCCCGCCGCGCCTGGCTCGAGCAGACCCAGTCCGAGGTTCGCCAGACGTTCCTCACGACCCTGCAGAAGGGTCAGGTCCGCTCCGGCGTCGTCTCCTCGATCGTCAACTTCGGTGCCTTCGTGGACCTGGGTGGCGTCGACGGTCTCGTGCACGTCTCGGAGCTGTCCTGGAAGCACATCGACCACCCGTCCGAGGTTGTCGAGGTCGGCCAGGAAGTCACCGTCGAGGTTCTCGACGTCGACATGGACCGCGAGCGCGTCTCCCTGTCGCTCAAGGCGACGCAGGAAGACCCGTGGCAGCAGTTCGCCCGGACGCACCAGATCGGTCAGGTCGTCCCGGGTAAGGTCACGAAGCTCGTTCCGTTCGGTGCGTTCGTGCGCGTCGACGAGGGCATCGAGGGTCTGGTCCACATCTCCGAGCTGGCCGAGCGCCACGTGGAGATCCCGGAGCAGGTCGTCCAGGTCAACGACGAGATCTTCGTCAAGGTCATCGACATCGACCTCGAGCGTCGTCGCATCAGCCTCTCGCTGAAGCAGGCCAACGAGTCCTTCGGTGGCGACCCGGCCTCGGTCGAGTTCGACCCGACGCTGTACGGCATGGCCGCGTCGTACGACGACCAGGGCAACTACATCTACCCCGAGGGCTTCGACCCCGAGACCAACGACTGGCTCGAGGGCTTCGAGGCTCAGCGCGAGGTCTGGGAGACCCAGTACGCCGAGGCGCAGCAGCGCTTCGAGCAGCACCAGGCCCAGGTCATCAAGTCCCGCGAGGCCGACGAGGCCGCTGCTGCCGAGGGCGCTGCTGCCCCGGCCGGCAGCGCTCCGGCTGCCTCGGGCGGCAGCGGTGGCGGCGGCTCGTACTCCTCGGAGTCCGATGACAACTCCGGCGCCCTGGCGTCGGACGAGGCACTGGCCGCGCTGCGCGAGAAGCTGGCGGGCGGCCAGAGCTGACGCTCTGACCCCGGTCGCTCATCGGCAGTAGCTGTAGAGCGGTAAGTGAGGCCCGCTCCCTTCGGGGGGCGGGCCTCACTCATGTATCCGGGGCTTTCCGGGCGTTACGGCGTGACGCTGATGTTCGTCAGCCCCTTGCCGCCGGTCACGGTGTTGCTGCTGTACACGGTGGTGCGGCAGCTCGACGAGCTGTTGGTGACGTTGATGGCGAGCTGCTTGTCGCCGCCGGCGCCCGAGAGGTCCGAGACGTTGTCGCGGAAGACGGTGCCGCAGCCCCAGCCGCTCTGCTGGGTGTGGGTCTCGTAGCCGTTGTTGGTCGTACGGGAACCTCTGTTGCCCTCGACCAGGACGCCGTTGCCCTTCACGTCGACCCATGAGTCGTCGTAGTTGGCGCCGGTCAGGCCGCTGCCGTCGAAGGTGTTGCCGATGATCCGTGCCCCGGTGGTGCCTTCCTTGATGTCGATGTTCTCGCCGCCGACGCCGGGGCCGATCACGTTGTTCAGGATCTGGGCCTGGTCGCTCCGGTCGGTGAGGTCGCCGGCCGAGCCGACGTACACGCCCTCGCCCATGCCGCGGCCGTCGTGCCCGGTGTCGTAGATGCGGGAGTTCTTGAGCACCCCGTTGCGGCTGGACCTGCGGAAGTGGACGCCCTCCATGTCCAGGTCGTGCACGGTCACCGAGTCGATGACGACACCGTTCGCGGCGTCGGTCATGATCCCCTTCTGCCCACCGGTGACGGTGATGCCCTGGACGGTCCAGTACGAGGCGCCGTTGAGGTGCAGCCCGTAGCCGCCGCCCGCCGTGAGGACCGCCCTGCTGGTGCCGATGAGGGTGATCCGGGCGGTGGACGTGCCGGGGGTGGTCGCCTTGAAGTTGCCGGTGTACGTGCCGTCGGCGAGCCGGATCGTGTCGCCGGGAGCCGCGGCGACGAGTGCGGACTTGAGCTGGGCCGTCGTGGTCACGTCGATGACGGCGGCCTCCGCGGGGGCCGCGGTGGCCAGCGCGAGGCCGCTGGTGGCGAGAGCGGTGGACAGCAGGGCGGTGAGAGAGGTGCGGGTGCGCATGTGGGGAGTGCCTTCCCGTCGAAGGATGCGAGACGTCCTTGTACATGCACATAGGGCGCGTGCCTGAACGTTCTGCCCAGTGACGCTAGGGAGAGGGTGTGGTCATGTCAAGGTCTGGACCAATGTCCCGTCCCGGGCGGTGAACGGAGAGAAACGTGTGAGATACACGAGTAGCTGACGGGCCGTAACACGCCCTTGCCATGATCCCCGGCAACCTCACGATCCGAAGGGGAGCCGGGACATGACGCATACGCCACACAGCTCGCACACCTCGCCCGTGGCCGCCGGCGCGAGCCGTCGGAACTTTCTGCGCAACGTGGGGATCACCGGTGGGGCGGGGGCGATGTTCGCCACCATGGGGGCCCTGGGCCTCGCCCCCACCGCACAGGCGGCCGGACGCGAACCGGCTTACAGGGCACCGGCGAGGAGTGACTTCACCCTGACCGGGAAGGCCGCCGCGAAAGTGGTCGTCATCGGCGCGGGCATCGCCGGACTCGCCGCGGCGTACGAGCTCGGCAAGGCGGGCTACGACTGCACGGTCCTGGAGGCCCGCAACCGCACAGGAGGCCGCAACTTCACCGTACGCGGCGGGGATTCGACCACCGACACCTACGGCAACCAGCAGACGGCACGCTTCGCTGACGGGCAGTACATGAACGCCGGGCCCGGCCGTATTCCGCAGTGGATGGTCACCCTCGACTACTGCCGCGAGCTCGGTGTTCCTCTCGAAGTGTTCACCAACGTGAACGCCAACGCGTACATATACAACGAGAAGTCGGGCATGAAGGCCCCCGTGCGCCATCGCACCGCCAAGGCCGACGTCTACGGCTACGTCGCCGAACTTCTCGCCAAGGCCACCGACAAGGGCGCGCTCGACCGGCAGATCACCGCCGATGACCAGGAGCGGCTCCTCGAATTCCTCAAGGACTTCGGTGACATCGGCGACAGCCTCGCCTACACCGGCAGTTCCCGGCGCGGCTACCGCACCGATCCGGCAGCCGCCGGAACGCCCGGGGAGGAGCTCGGCTCCGTTCCCAGCGCGTCCGAGGTCTTCGCGAGCGGTGTCGGCCGGTACTTCTCCTTCGAGTTCGAGTACGACCAGGCCATGCTGATGTTCCAGCCCGTCGGCGGCATGGACCGGATACCCGCCGCGCTCACCCGGGCGATAGGGGAACGGCGCATCCGCACCGGCGCGGCCGTCACCGACATCACCGACACGGCCCACGGCGTCACCGTCACCTACACCCGGGCGGGGCACACCCGCACCATCGACGCGGACTACTGCGTCGCCGCGCTGCCGCCCAACATCCTCGCCGGGACCACGCACAACCTCGGCCCGGCGGTGCAGAGCGCACTTGAGGCGTGCAGGCCGTCCTCCGCCGGGAAGATAGCGCTCGAGTACCGCAGCCGCTGGTGGGAGAGCGACCACCGGATCTACGGCGGCATCACCGAGACGGACCTGGACCTGTCCCACATCTGGTACCCCTCGTACGGCCACCACGGTGCCCGCGGCACCGTCATCGGGTACTACAACTACGGCGCCCAGGCCGACGCCTACGCCGCTCTCAGCCCCCGGGAGAGGGAGGCGCGCGCCGTCGCCCAGGGCGTGAAGATCCACGGCGCCAAATACCGTACGGAACTCGCCTCGTCCTTCTCCCACCACTGGCGGCAGACCCCGTATCTGGAGGCCGCCTGGCACTCGATGGCGGGCGGACCCGACGCACCCGTCTTCGCGCCACTCAACCGGGCGGCGGGACATGTCTACTTCGCGGGCGACTACCTCAGCCACACCGATGCCTGGCAGCACGGTTCCTTCACCTCCGCCCGGAAGGCGGTCACCGCGCTGCACTCCCGCGTGCTGGCCTGACCCGGCCCCGAACGGGGGGCACCGGGCCGGGAATGCCCGTGCCCCCACGGGCGTTCTTCCTGGGGAACACGAGGAGGAGCGGTAACCGTGCCTGATCCGCAGAGTTTGTATGAATGGGAGCCGAAGGGCCTGGCCGTCGTCGACATGGCGCTCGCCCAGGAGTCGGCCGGCCTGGTCATGCTCTACCACTTCGACGGATACATCGACGCGGGTGAGACCGGCGAGCAGATCGTCGACGGCCTGCTCGAAACGCTGCCCCACCAGATCGTGGCGCGCTTCGACCACGACCGGCTCGTCGACTACCGCGCGCGGCGCCCGCTGCTCACGTTCCGGCGCGACCGCTGGGCGTCGTTCGAAGCCCCGACGCTGGACGTCCGGGTCGTCCAGGACGCCACCGGAGCGCCCTTCCTCCTGCTGTCCGGACCCGAGCCGGATGTGGAGTGGGAGCGGTTCGCCGTCGCCGTGGAGCAGATCGTCGAGCGGCTCGGCGTGCGCCTCGCCGTCAACTTCCACGGCATCCCGATGGGCGTCCCGCACACCCGCCCGGTCGGTATCACTCCGCACGGCAACCGCACCGACCTGATGCCGGGCCACCGCAGCCCGTTCGACGAGGCGCAGGTGCCCGGCTCGGCGGAGGCTCTCGTCGAGTACCGCCTGATGGAGTCGGGACACGACGTCCTGGGCGTCGCCGCCCATGTGCCGCACTACGTGGCCCGCTCCTCGTACCCCGACGCCGCGCTCACCGCGCTGGAAGCGATCACCGGCGCGACCGGCCTGGTCCTGCCGAGTGTCGCGCACGCGCTGCGCACGGAAGCGCACCGCACGCAGACCGAGATCGACCGGCAGATCGGCCAGGGCGACGAGGAGCTCGTCACCCTCGTCGAGGGCCTTGAGCACCAGTACGACGCGGTCGCGGGCGCCGAGACCCGGGGCAACCTCGTGGCGGAACCCGTCGATCTGCCGTCCGCGGACGAGATCGGCCTCGAGTTCGAGCGGTTCCTCGCCGAGCGCGAGGGCGACGTCTGACCGGGCCATGACGTCCCGGCGGGGTGGGGACTAGGCTGCCGTTCATGCTGAAAGTGGGCCTGACCGGCGGTATCGGCGCCGGCAAGAGTGAGGTGTCGCGGCTGCTCGTCGGCCTCGGCGCCGTGCTGATCGATGCCGACAAGATCGCGCGCGAGGTCGTCGAGCCCGGTACACCGGGGCTCGCGGCCGTCGTGGACGCTTTCGGCCCCGGAGTCCTGAGCGCGGACGGCACTCTGGACCGGCCGGCACTCGGCGCCATCGTCTTCGCCGACGCCGGCCGGCTCGCCGCGCTCAACGCGATCGTCCACCCGCTGGTCGGCGCGCGCTCCGCGGAGCTGGAGCGGACCGCGGGCCGCGATGCCGTCGTCGTCCACGACGTCCCGCTCCTCACCGAGAACGGTCTCGCGCCCCTGTACGACCTGGTCGTCGTCGTGGACGCCACCCCTGAGACCCAGCTCGACCGTCTCGTACGGATGCGCGGGATGACCGAGTCCGACGCCCGCGCCCGGATGGCGGCGCAAGCTACGCGGGAGCAGCGAAGGGCTGTTGCCGATCTGGTCATCGAAAACGACGGGCCGCTGGAGGCGTTGGAACCGCAGGTCCGCACGGTCTGGGCCGGACTGGTGGAGCGAGCGGCGGCGGCCTGAGTCACCGCCCGCGCCCACGGCAGCGTCCCGGAAGCCCTGTCCACGAAGTCGGACGGAATACCGTGGCCCGTACGGATGTTGGAAACGGGCGAGCGAGGGGAAGGATGCGACCGTGCCCGAGACGAACCCGGAAACCCATGTCATCGACTTCCGTGCGGCCGAGCACCTGCTGGCGGCACGGGATCCACGGGGTGCCGTCAAGCTGCTCGACTCGGTGATAGCCGCGCATCCGGAGAACACTGCGGCCCGGCTGCTGCGGGCCAGGGCCTTCTTCGCCGCGGCGCAACTGCGCCCGGCCGAGCTGGAGTTCGAGCTCGTGCTGGAGCGCGAACCGGACAACGCCTTCGCACACTTCGCCCTCGCGCGCACTTTCCAGCGGGCCGGCCGCCCCGAGCAGGCCACCCGCCACTTCCGGCTCGCCGCCGCGCTCGACCCCAAGCCGGAGTATCTGAAGGCGGCCCGCTTCGACGAACGGTCCTGATCCGTACGGGGGTCAGCGGCTGAACCTGCCGCGTCCGCCGTGATCGGGCTCGTACGGTGGGATGTCGCGTCCGGGCTGGTAGTGCGGCCCCTGCCGGATGTGGCGGACGATGATGGCGGCATCCGCGAGCGTCAGCACCATCAGGACACCGCAGGCCGCGGTCCAGCCGGGCCGGCCGGTCAGTGCGAAAGCGATCACGCCGAACGTCGCCCAGGTCAGACCGAACAGTGCCAGAGCCAGCCGCATCCGCAGAGGGCTGCGCGCAGTCCCGGGTTCGCTGCCAGTACGCATACTCATCGCCTCACCCTCCAGCATGGACCTCCGGGCCGCGGCAGAGAAGCGCGGCGACGGAGGGTGACCGGCCGGGGCCGCCGCGTACCGCTGGACCGGCGTGGAGGAACGGCCGCTGCCCGTACGTTCGGCTGGGCATGAGCGGAAAGCTGATACGTGAGGGGCACTCAGGGGCCGGGCCGGGCGCCATCAGTCCGGACGGACGCCGAGTACCTCTTCGACGACGCGCGGTGGACCCGGACGTTCCTGTCGCGCGAGCTCCGTGGACGAGTCCGAGGGTCACCTCGACGGCGGTCTGACGGTGGACCGCTATCTCACCGACGACGGCGTGTGGGCGCGCACCCCGTCCCAAGTAGCCCTGAAAGCGATGTGGATGAGGGGTCCGGAGAGCGATGAGTTCCGGACCCCGGCCCGGTCTACCCCTATGTAAGCGCGACCGAAGCGCGACCGAAGCGCGACCGAAGCGCGACCGAAGCGCGACGGAGCGCGACGGAGCGCGATACGGAAGCCGAGTGGCGGGGGCCGAAGGGCCGGCCCGCACGTCGTGCGCGACTTCCGTCCACCACACACCGCTGAGGAGTCTTCTGTCATGTCCACAACCACCCGCACCGCCACGTCCACCCCGGCCGTGTCCGCCGCGGCCACGTCCGCCGCCGGGCCGAAGCGCGGCCCCGGTGCCGTCGTGCTGACCGGAGCCCGCTACCTCCTCGCCCTGTTCTTCGCGTTCAGCGCGTTCGCCAAGCTCATCGCGCACGAGTCGGCGGTGGAGTCCTTCGACCGGATGGGCTGGGGCGCCGGCGCGATGTACGCGATCGGCGGCCTGGAGATGGCGGGCGCCGTGGCCCTGCTGATCCCGCTGCTGTCGGGAGTGGCCGCGATCGCGCTGGCCGCGCTGTCGGCGGGCGCCTCGATCGTGCAGCTCACGCTCCTCGACCCGCCGCTCGCGGTCATGCCCGCCCTGCTCGTCGTCGTGTTCGCCCTGATCGCCCGTAACCGGCACGACCGGACGGCACGGCTGCTTGCGCTTCTGGGCCGACGTGCATGAGTACGGGGGGGCGGACGCCTGTCCGCTCCTGGTGCGCGACGCGGCCTGCGCCGATCTGACGGTGCCGCTGGACCGCACGGGCAAGGGGCTGGCGGCCCAGGAGTTCCTGCTGCGGCAGGGCGTTCGCTCAGTGGACGACGGTGTAGCTCCGCCACGGTTCGTTACGGGGTGCGGTGAAGTCGGTGAGGTTGGTCGGCAGGTACGTCGTGTCGCCACCGGTGCAGTCGCGGGTCGTGTAGAGCACGACGTCGACCAGGGTGCCGTTGTGGACCTCGTGGGCCCCCAGGGGCAGCCGGTGGCAGCCCCGGACGCTGGGGCTGTGCATGGAGATCACGGCGTGTCGCTCGGTGGTGTACGTGACCGGACCGACGGCGGTGCGGCCCAGACCGGAACAGCCCGAGACGGTCAGGGTGAGGAGCGCTGCTCCGGCTGCGACGCCGAGACGGCGTCGACGGTGGTGATCGGGCACGGTCACGGACATGGGCGGGTCCTCGTCTGCTCGTCCGGCGCATCTTCACGTCACGGAGACATGCTGGCGCTGGCCACCCTGCCCGTTCCCCGCCGGTCCGGCATCCGGGGGTAAGCCGGGCGGGCGACGGGGGCGCGGACGGAGGTTCGACCGGTATCAGAATCGGGCATACCGTGGTAATAGCGAGCAATTTCAGGACACTGTCAGGGGGCCGTGATGGTCCAGGAGCTATTGATCGCAGCAGTGGCAGCGGGGTCGGTCGGCGTGGCCTACCTGGCGGCGGCCGCCCGGGTCGTCAAGCAGTACGAGCGCGGTGTCGTGCTGCGGCTCGGCAGGCTCCGGCGCGATGTGCGCGGACCGGGCTTCACGATGATCGTTCCCGGCGTGGACCGGCTGCACAAGGTCAACATGCAGATCGTGACGATGCCCGTGCCCGCACAGGACGGCATCACCAGGGACAACGTCACGGTCAGGGTCGACGCGGTCATCTACTTCAAGGTGGTCGACGCGCCGAGCGCCGTCATCCAGGTGGAGGACTACCGGTTCGCGGTCTCGCAGATGGCGCAGACCTCGCTGCGGTCGATCATCGGCAAGAGCGACCTGGACGATCTGCTGTCCAACCGGGAGAAGCTCAACCAGGGACTGGAGCTGATGATCGACAGCCCCGCGGTGGGCTGGGGCGTGCAGATCGACCGGGTCGAGATCAAGGACGTCTCCCTGCCGGAGACGATGAAGCGGTCCATGGCGCGGCAGGCCGAGGCCGACCGGGAGCGGCGCGCGAGGGTCATCAACGCCGACGCGGAGCTCCAGGCGTCCAAGAAGCTCGCGGAGGCCGCCGAGCAGATGTCGGATCAGCCGGCGGCGCTCCAGTTGCGCCTGCTGCAGACCGTGGTCGCCGTCGCGGCGGAGAAGAACTCCACGCTCGTGCTGCCGTTCCCCGTCGAACTCCTCCGCTTCCTGGAGCGGGCCGCGCAGCAGCGGGAACCCGCCCCGGAGCGGCTCGGCGAGAAGCCGCAGCCGCCCGTGCGGCCCCAGCAGCCACCGGACGCGGCCGCACCGGTGCCTACGCCGTCCGACGCCGGGCGGCTCACCCCGCACTGACCGGTCCCGCCCCCGGTCCGACCTGCGGAGACGGTGGCGCAGGACGCGTTGTCAGACCACCCGCCTAGACTCGCCAGTCACAAGGAGACAGCCGCGAATCGAGGCAGAAGGGGGGCGGCATCAGCGTGCGGAACCCGCGTGATCAACACAACCGGTGGAACGTGCGGGGCGGGCAGGACGAGCAGAGCGCTGCCGCCGGCCGCCTGCTGCGCCGCGCCGCCGTCTTCCTCCCCGCGAGCCTGCCGAGAGACGGCCGGATCGCCTTCTGGGGCCCGGACGGGTCGGCGGGGCCCATGGCCGTCGACGGCATCGACGGCCTCCCCCACACGACCGCCGAGCTCACCGTCGTACGGCGCCAGGGTGCGGACGGCGTCCGTCGGCACACCGTGCAGGCGGTGCTGCTGACCCTTGCCGACGCCGTCCCCCTGCTCGTCCGCGCCCGGTACCTCGCCTCAGCCCACCCCGCCACCCGGTGCTGGGGCGCCGCAGCGCTCCATGCCCTGAATCTGGTGGCCCGCGGCAGACTCCTCCCCGGACTGACGGCCGACGACCACGACGCCTGGCGCGCCGGACCGAGGGACGCCGAGGACGTGGCCCACCTCAGGGCCGTCGCCGCCGCCATGCCGCCCGAAGGCCACGCGGTGCCTCTGCCGGACCGCACGCCGCTCCAGGTCCCCGAGCCGGCTGCCCTGCTCGGCTCCTTCCTCGACGCGGTCGCCGACACCCTGCCGCGTACACCGGCCGCCGGGTACGCCATGGGGGCGCCCTTCGCCGCCCGCGAGGCGCAGCACCTGCCCGGCGCGCGTGCCTGGGCCGTCGAGGTGGCCGCGGGGCTGGACGCGGGAGTCCGGGTCTCGCTGCGCCTCGACCTGTCGGCGTACGAGCTGTTCGACACCGCCGACACCTACGGCGGCGATGACGACGGGGGCGAGGAGAGCGAGGGCGCTACCGGTCGCGCGCCCGCCGCCCGCCATGCCGCCGCGGCCGTCACGCAGATCCACAGCCTGGCCGACCCGACGTACGTGACCGACGCGGCGGCCCTGTGGCACGGCGGGGGAGGAGAGGCGTTCGGCCCCCGGGCAAGGATCGACGCGGTGCTGGCCCTGCGCCGCGCCGCCCGCGTCTGGTCGCCGCTGGAACGGCTTCTCGACCAGCCGGTCCCCGATGTGCTCGCCCTCAGCGAGGACGAGCTCTACGAGCTGCTGAGCGACGCCGGGGCACGGCTGGCGGGTGCGGGCGTCGCCGTCCACTGGCCACGGGAACTGGCCCGCTCGCTCACCGCCGCCGCCGTCGTCCGGACCGCTCCGGGCTCGGCCACCGACGGCACCTCGTTCTTCGACGCCGAGCAGCTGTTCTCGTTCAACTGGCAGGTGTCACTGGGCGACGAACCGCTCACCGAGGCCGAGATGGACACACTGGCGGAGGCGCACCGCCCCGTGGTGCGACTGCGGGACCAGTGGGTCGTGGTCGACCCCGCGCTCGTACGCAAGGCACGCAAACGCGAGCTGGGTCTGCTGGACCCGGTGGACGCCCTTGCCGTCGCCCTCACCGGCAGCGCGGAGGTCGACGGGGAGCAGGTCGAGGCGGTGCCGGTCGGAGCGCTGGCCGCACTGCGCGCGCGCATCCTCTCCGACGACGCCACCGTCCCGCCGCCACCAGGTCTCGACGCGACCCTGCGCGACTACCAACTGCGCGGCCTCGCCTGGCTGGACCGGATGACCTCGCTGGGACTGGGCGGCTGTCTCGCCGACGACATGGGCCTGGGCAAGACGATCACCGTCATCGCGCTCCACCTGCACCGCGCCCACCCCGCACCCACCCTGGTCATCTGCCCGGCCTCGCTCCTGGGCAACTGGCACCGCGAGATCAACCGCTTCGCACCCGGCGTCCCCGTCCGCCGCTTCCACGGCACCGACCGGACCCTCGCGGAGCCCGACGGCGGCTTCGTCCTCACCACCTACGGCACGATGCGCTCCAGCGCGGCCGAGCTCGCCGCGCACACCTGGGGTCTCGTCGTCGCGGACGAGGCCCAGCACGTGAAGAATCCGCACTCCTCGACGGCCAAGGCGCTGCGCACCATCCCGTCCCCCGCCCGCGTCGCCCTCACCGGTACCCCCGTGGAGAACAACCTCTCGGAGCTGTGGGCGCTGCTCGACTGGACGACCCCCGGACTGCTCGGCCCGCTCAAGGCGTTCCGCTCCCGGCACGCCCGGATCGTCGAGAACACCGGGACGGCGGCAGGACTGGGCAACGAGGAAGCGGTCGAACGCCTTTCCCGGCTCGTCCGCCCCTTCCTCCTGCGCCGCAAGAAGTCCGACCCGGGCATCGCCCCCGAACTGCCGCCCAAGACCGAGACCGACCACCCCGTCTTCCTCACCCGCGAACAGGTCACGCTCTACGAGGCCGCGGTGCGCGAGACCATGGCCTCCATCGAGGCGGCCGAAGGCATCGCCCGCCGCGGACTGATCATGAAGCTGCTGTCCTCGCTCAAGCAGATCTGCAATCACCCCGCGCAGTACCTCAAGGAGGAGCCGACCAGGCTCACCGGCCGCTCGGGCAAGCTCGCCCTGCTCGACGAACTCCTCGACACGATCCTGTCCGAGGACGGCTCCGTCCTGATCTTCACCCAGTACGTGACGATGGCCCGGCTCCTCTCCGCCCACCTCACCTCCCGGGCCGTCCCCTCCCAACTGCTGCACGGAGGTACGCCGGTGGCCGAACGGGAGCGGATGGTGGACCGGTTCCAGTCCGCCGAGGTACCCGTGTTCCTGCTCTCCCTCAAAGCCGCCGGCACCGGACTGAATCTCACCCGGGCCGCCCATGTAATCCACTACGACCGCTGGTGGAACCCGGCCGTCGAGGAGCAGGCCACCGACCGCGCGTACCGCATCGGCCAGACCCAGCCGGTGCAGGTGCACCGGCTGATCGCGGAGGGCACGGTCGAGGACCGGATCGGTGAACTGCTGGAGTCCAAGCGGGCCCTGGCGGACGCGGTCCTGGGCACCGGGGAGACGGCCCTGACCGAGCTCAGCGACCGCGACCTGGCCGACCTCGTCTCCCTCCGGAGACCCGCATGAGCCCAATGAGCCCCCGCCCGGCCGCCCGCGCCGGCCACTCCCCGGACCACCGCTCCGCACCCCGTTCCGGTACGGCGCCCCGCTCCCGCCCGGGCCCCGACGACCTGCGGCGCACCTTCGAAGCGGTTCCGGCCCGCACCCGCGAGGGCGAGGGGCCGTTCGCGGACAGCTGGTGGGGCCGCGCCTGGGTGGGCGCCCTGGAATCCCTGTCGATGGACGAGGGACGGCTCGCCCGCGGCCGTACGTACGCGGACGGCGGTCATGTCGCCGCGATCACCGTCACCCCCGGCCGGGTCATCGCCTACGTCCACGGCAGCCGCCCCCGCCCGTACCGCGCGGAACTGCGCCTGCGCACCTTCTCCGACACCGACTGGGACACCTTCCTCGACGCCGTCGCCGCCCGGCCCGGACACCTCTCCGCGCTGCTCGGCAAGGAGATGCCGCACTCCCTGGTCGAGACGGCGGGGGAGACCGGTATCCGGCTGCTGCCGACCGCGGGCGATCTCGACCCGGACTGTTCCTGCCCCGACCACGGCTGGCCGTGCAAGCACGTGGCCGCCCTCTGCTTCCAGACGGCACGGCTGCTCGACACCGATCCGTTCGTCCTCCTGCTGATGCGCGGCAGGGGCGAGCGGGAACTCCTCGACGAGCTGGGCCGCCGCAACGCGGAGCACTCCGCCCGTGAACGGCCCGACACGCCCCGGACCCCCTCGGTCCCGGCCCGTGACGCCGTGGCCGACCGCTTCCTGCCGCCGCTGCCGGCACCCCTCCCGGTTCCGCCGCACCCCGGCCAGCCCCCCTCGTACCCCGATCTCCCCGGCGCGCGCGACCCGCTCTCGCTGGACCACCTCGCCACGGACGCGGCGGCCCGTGCACACGCTCTGCTCACCACGGGCGCCGACCCGCTCGCGGGCCTCACCACCTGGCAGGACGCCGTGCGGCTCGCCGCGGCCCGTCCCACCGCCGGACTCACCGCCACCACCCGGGCCCTCTACCGCGAGCTGGCCTACGCGACCGGGCGCACCACCACCGACCTGGCACGCGCCGTGGCCGCCTGGCGGCAGGGCGGCGCCGAGGGACTGGCCGTCCTGGAGACCCCCTGGGACCCGCCGGCCGGCCCCTTCGACCGGGCCCGCCCCGCACTCGCGGCGGCCGACTTCCCGCGCTTCCAGCCCTGGCGCAACCACCTCACGCACCCGCAGGGCATCCTCCAGCTCCGCTTCGGCCACGACGGCCGGTGGTACGGCTACGAATCCGACCCGGGCGAGGACGACTGGTGGCCGCGCGCCGTCCCGGACAACGACCCGGTGGGCGCGCTCACGGCGCTGCTCGGTGGCTGACCGCCCTCACTGGCGGTAGCCGCTCAGGAAGCGGCCGATGCGGCTGATCGCCGCGTCGAGGTCGTCGACGTGCGGGAGGGTCAGGATGCGGAAGTGGTCCGGGCGCTGCCAGTTGAAGCCGGTGCCCTGAACCACCTGGATCTTCTCCCGCAGCAGCAGATCGAGGACGAACTTCTCGTCGTCGACGATCTTGTGGACCTTCGGGTCGATCCGGGGGAACGCGTAGAGCGCGCCCTTCGGCTTGACGCACGACACCCCGGGAATCTCGTTCAGCTTCTCCCAGGCCCGGTTGCGCTGCTCGTACAGCCGGCCTCCCGGTACGACCAGTTCCCTGATCGACTGCCGGCCGCCGAGTGCGGCCTGGATGGCGTACTGCGCGGGCGCGTTGGGGCACAGCCGCATCGACGCGAGCGTGGTCAGCCCCTCCAGATAGCTGCGGGCGTGCTGCTGCGGGCCCGACACCACCATCCAGCCCGAGCGGAAGCCCGCGACCCGGTACGTCTTCGACAGTCCGCTGAACGTGAGGCAGACCAGGTCGGGGGCGAGAACGGCCACGCTGTGGTGCTCGGCGTCGTCGTAGAGGATCTGGTCGTAGATCTCGTCGGCGAACACCATGAGTCCGTGCCTGCGGGCCAGGCCGAGAATGCCTTCGAGGATCTCGCGCGGGTAGACGGCACCCGTCGGGTTGTTCGGGTTGATGATCACGACGGCCCTGGTGCGGTCCGTGATCTTCGCCGCCATGTCGGCGAGGTCCGGATTCCAGTCCGCGCCCTCGTCGCAGATGTAGTGCACGGCCTTGCCGCCGGCGAGCGTGGTCACCGCCGTCCAGAGCGGATAGTCGGGGCTCGGGATCAGTACCTCGTCCCCGTCCTCCAGGAGCGCCTGCACGGCCATGGAGATCAGCTCGGACACGCCGTTGCCGAGGAAGATGTCGTCGACGCCGACGTCGGTCAGCCCCATCGCCTGATAGCGCTGCGCCACGGCGCGCCGCGCCGACAGGATGCCGCGCGAATCGGTGTAGCCGTGTGCCTGCGGGAGCATCCGGATCATGTCCTGGACGATCTCCTCGGGAGCCTCGAAGCCGAAGAGCGCCGGATTGCCCGTGTTCAGCCGGAGCACGCTGTGCCCCGCCTCCTCCAGGGCGTTGGCGTGCTCGATGACCGGTCCCCGGATCTCGTAACAGACCTCGTTGAGCTTGCTGGACTGCCGGAACTCCATGCGGTGCCTCCCCGACGCGATTGCGATACTTGGTTTTACCAAGTTCGGGCTTGGAAAGTCCAACAACATGTCTAGACTGCGTCGCATGCCACGTCAGCAACAGCCGGCAGCACGTCCGGCCCGCCGCCGGAGTTACGACCAGTTCTGCGCCTCCGCCCGCGCCCTCGACTCCGTCGGTGACCGGTGGACGCTGCTGATCGTCCGTGAACTCCTGGGCGGCCCGCGCCGGTACACGGATCTGCACGCCGATCTGCCCGGCGTCAGTACGGACGTCCTGGCGTCCCGGCTCAAGGACATGGAGCAGAACGGTCTGGCCGTGCGCCGCCGACTGCCGCCACCGGCCCCTGCTTCGGTGTACGAGCTCACCGAACGCGGGCACGGGCTGCTGCCGGTCCTGACGGCCCTCTCGGCGTGGGGAGCGCACGCGCTGGACGAGCGCCGCCCGACGGACGCGGTGCGGGCGCACTGGTTCGCCCTGCCGCTGCTGCGCGCCCTGGGCGGCCTGACCCACGCGGGCGTGATCGAAGTGACCCTGGACGAGGGTGAGTTCCATGTACGGACCGGTGGGGGCCAGCCGGTCGCGGAGGTGTACGGCTTCGGCCCCGCCGAGCGGCCCGATGCGCGTCTCGCGCTCGACGCCGAGCTCTGTCTGGAGCTGGGGCGAGGCGACGTGACCCTTGCCGAGGCGGTCAGGGGCGGACGGATCGAGGTGTCCGGCGACAGTCAGCTCGCCGCCGAGATCCGCGGTGAATGACCCTGCGCCGAAGGTTTCCCGCCACTCAACTCCCGCGTAGCGTCATCATTTCGGCCACACGTGGAGAATGAGGGGTCGCACATGGGGAAGCGTGGAGGCGTGCGCAGGGCTGTGCCTGCCGGTGCGTGTGTGGTGGCACTCGGCTTCGTGCCGACAGCCGCGACCGCGACACCGGGCAGCGGAGTGACCGGCACGGTCGTAGCCAAGGGCACGTCGACGGGCAAGCTGAAGGTGGCGAGCCCCAAGGGGCGCGCCGATGTGACCTTCCGGACGATCACCATCGAGCCGGGAGGCTCCACCGGCTGGCACACCCATGCGGGCCAGTTGATCGCCGTCGTGGCCTCGGGCACGCTGACCCGGACGCTCAGCGACTGCTCGGTCGAGGTGACGCCCGCGGGCACCTCGTTCATCGAGCCGTCCGGGCCCGGACACCGGCACATCGGGCGCAACCACGGGACCGAGCCGGTCGTCCTGTGGGTGACCTATCTGATGCCCGAGGGCCGCGCGCTATCCGACGACGCCGAGGCGGTGGACTGCGGCTGAGAGCGGCCGGCCGTGCGGCGGCCGGGGGATGATGGACGGGTGCGACTTGAACCGATCACCTGGGACCGGCTGGCGGAGGCCCTCGCCGTACACGCCGACGCGCTGAAGCCCTCCGACGGCGGGCCCTGGCTCAGGATCGGGGTCGACGGAGCCCCGGCCGCCCGCACCGGCGAGCTCGCCGGAAGGCTCGCGGCGGCGCTGAGGAGCCGGGGCCGCTCGGTGCTCACGGTCTCCACCAGCGGCTTCCTGCGTCCGGCCAGCCTGCGGTACGAGTACGGCAGAGAGGACCCCGACTCGTACGTCGACGGCTGGTTCGACAGGGGGGCGCTGTGGCGCGAGGTGTTCGGGCCGCTGGCAGCGGGCGGCAGCGGGCGGGTGCTGCCCGACCTCTGGGACCCGGTGAAGGACCGGGCCACGAGGAGCCCGTACCAACTCCTGCCGGAGGGTGGGGTGGTGGTCGTGGACGGCCCGTTCCTGCTCGGGCACTGGTTCCCGTTCGACCTGAGCGTCCATGTGCGGCTCTCGCCCGGCGCACTGCGCCGTCGCACCGAGGAGAGCGAGCGATGGACCCTGCCCGCCTTCGTGAGATACGAGGACGAGGTGGCGCCCGCCGACCGCGCGGACGTGGTCGTACGGGCCGACGACCCGCTCCATCCCGCCTGGGCCCGGCCGGGCGCCCCCTGAATCATGCCGGGCGCCCACCGACCGTCGTGACGGCTTCGGCCCCCGCCCGGCAGGCAGCCGCGGCGGCCTCCGTCACGTCCGCCCCGGCGAGGCGGGCGGCGAGGAAACCGCCGGTGAAGGCGTCGCCCGCACCGGTGGAGTCGACCGGCTCCCGGACCGGCACGGCGGCGACGCACGCGGTCACGGCTCCCGCCGCGGCCAGCAGGGCGCCCCGCTCGCCGAGCGTGACCACGACCAGAGCGGCATGCCGGCTCAGCTTCGCGGCCGCGTCGGCCGGCCGGGGCAGACCGGTCAGCAGGCACGCCTCGTCCTCGTTCGGCAGCAGCAGGTCCACTCCCTCGACGCCGGCCAGGAACCGGTCGATGCCGAGCCCGGTGAGAAATCCGGCGGAGGCGGGGTCCACGCTCACCGGGATGCCCCGCTGCCGCGCCTCCCGCAGGGCGAGCAGGGCGGTGGCCCGGCTCGTCGGGGCGAAGAGGAGATAGCCGGAGAGGTGGAGGTGGCCGATGCCGTCGAGCAGCGACGGCGACCAGTCGGCGGGTGCCAGGCGCAGCCCCGCGCCGCTGTCGGTGAGGAAGGTGCGCTCGGCGCTGCCGTCGACGAGTGCGACCACGGTGGCGGTCGGCACCTCCTCGTCCACGGCCAGCTCGGCCCGTACCCCGGCGCGCAGCAGGCTCTCCCGGTGCCAGGCCGCTGAATCGGCACCGGCCCGCGCGAGCAGACGCACATCACGGCACCCCGAACGCACCGCCCAGCACGCCACGTTGGCTCCGGCCCCGCCCGGCAGCGTGCTGATCCGCGCCGCCGTGTCCGTCCCCCGGGCCGGCGCCGGGCCGTGCCGCACCACCACATCCGTGACCACGTCCCCGACGACGAGAAGTCCGCCCTGGCTCACCGCGCCGCCGCCGCCGCGATCCGGGCGGCCAGAGCCACATTTCCGCGTACGGCGGCCAAGTTGGCCTCCAGGGAGGCGCCTTCGGTATGCCGCGTCAGGTGGTCGAGCAGGAACGGCGTGACGGCCTGCCCCACGATGGAGTGCTCCCGGCACGCGGCGAGCGCGTCGGCCAGCACCCGGTCGTGGACGGCAGGGTCCAACTGGTCCTTCTCCGCGACCGGGTTGGCGACGATCAGCGCCGCCTCCGGCCCGCCGAGCGCCTCCCGGGCCCGCATCACCTCCGCCACCTCCTCGGGGGTGTGCACCGTCCAGTCGACGGGCTCGCCCGAGCTGCTGAGATAGAAGCCGGGAAAGTACGTGGTGCCGAAACCGAGCACGCCGACCCCGAGTGTTTCCAGGCGCTGGAGCGTGGCCGGGACATCCAGGATCGACTTCACCCCGGCGCACACCACCGTGATGCCGGTGCGCGCGAGGAGCCGCAGATCCGCTGATTCGTCCTGGGTGTCGGTCCACTCCCGGTGTACGCCGCCCAGTCCTCCGGTCGCGAACACCCGCAGCCCCGAGCGGGCGGCCAGGAACGCGGTGGCGGACACCGTCGTCGCCCCGCTCGCGCCCGTCGCGAGTGCGGGTGCGAGGTCCCGGTGTCCCAGCTTCCGCATCGCCGGGTCACCGGCGACCCGCTCCAACTGGGTCTTGTCCAGGCCGACATGGGCGCGCCCGTCCAGTACGGCGATCGTGGCGGGGACGGCACCGGCGGACCGTACGAGCTCCTCCAGTTCCAGGGCGACCTGGAGGTTGCGGGGGCGCGGCAGACCGTGCGCGATGATCGTCGACTCCAGGGCGACGACGGGACGGTGGGCGGCGACGGCGTCTCGGACCTCGACGGAGTGCGCCGGTTCGTAAGCTCGGGCGGCGTCCTCGGGAGTGTGCTCCGGTGTGTTGGGT
This sequence comes from Streptomyces sp. NPDC058620, assembly GCF_042717135.1. Taxonomy (NCBI): domain Bacteria; kingdom Bacillati; phylum Actinomycetota; class Actinomycetes; order Kitasatosporales; family Streptomycetaceae; genus Streptomyces; species Streptomyces sp. NPDC058620. The sequence continues at coordinate 168,460 of NZ_JBHXQO010000007.1, read as the reverse complement.
GACATGTCCCCATCCCTGTCGCGCGGGGGGTGGCCGCAAACCACGGGAAGAGCGCAGGACTGCCCTGCGGGCGGCCCGCCGCGGGCCGCTCGCTAGGGTGACCGGCCATGACGACACTTGATCAAGCTCCCGCCTCCTTCGCCGTGCACATCCCGGACGCCGAACTCGAACCCGACCCCCTTGACCCCGCGCAGGTGCTCTCGGGTGACCCGGTGGTGAGCGGCAAGGTGCTCTGGGAGTCCGCCGACGGGAAGCAGGTGCGCGGAATCTGGCAGATCACGCCCGGCGTCGTCACCGACACCGAGGCCAACGAACTGTTCGTGGTGGTGAGCGGGCGGGCGACGGTCGTGGTCGAGGGCGGCGAGACGCTGGAGATCGGGCCCGGGGACGCCTGTGTGCTGCGGGAGGGCGACCGTACGACGTGGACCGTCCACGAGACGCTCCGCAAGGCGTACCACATCAGCCTCTGAAGGCTCCGAAGCCGCTGAAGCCGCTACAGGCGCAGGAGCGCCGGGAGCGTCAGGTCTTGTTCGGGGTTCCGGCGGGTACGGACACCTCGGCGGGCGCGTCCGGCGCCCCGCCCGGCCCTGCGGCGGGCTTCGCGAACACCCGCCGCAGAGCGAGCGCGGCCATCGGCAGCAGCAGACACGCCCCGACCACGTTCAGCCAGCTGTAACTCCACCGCGAGACGATCACTCCGGCGACCGCGCCGCCGATGCCCGCCGCCGTGTTCATGGTCAGGTCCGACAGACCCTGCACGGCGGCGCGGGCGGGCTGCGGTACGGAGTCGGTGAGCAGCGCCGAACCGGCCACCAGCCCGGCCGACCAGCCGAGCCCGAGCACGAACAGACCGGCCGCCGTGCGGCTGTGACTGGGGCCCGCCGTTCCGGCCAGCAGCGCGGCGCACGACAGCAGGCCGACCGCGAGACCGATGACGGACAGCCGGCCGAACCGGTCGGCCAGCCAGCCCATCACGGGCGAGAACGCGTACATGCCCGCGATGTGGCCGCTGATCACCAGGCCGATCAGCTGGATGTCCGCCCCGTGATGGCCGAGGTGGACCGGCGTCATCACCATGATCGAGACCATGGCGGTGTGGGACACGGCCACGGTCACCAGCGCCAGCCGGGCCATCGGAGAGGCGCGCACCGCGGCGACTCCCGCGCGCAGCGAGCGGTTCGCCGCGGTCTGGGTTCCGGCGGGGGCCATCGCCCGTGCGGTGAGCAGCGGGTCGGGGCGCAGCAGCACCGCGACGACGAGCCCCGCGAGCAGGAAGATGGCCGCCGCCCAGACGAACGGGCCCGCCGTCTCGGGAATGGGGGTGTCGCGGAAGGCCCGGCCCGCGGGCGCCGCGATGTTGGGCCCCAGGACCGAGCCGATCGTGGTGGCCCAGATGACGCTGGCGATCGCCCGGCCGCGCCGGTCCGGCTCCGCCAGGTCGGCGGCTGCGAACCTGGCCTGAAGATTGGCCGACGAGCCTGCCCCGAAACCGGCCATTCCGAGCAGCAGCAGCGGGAAGTTGTCCACGACGGTGGCGAACACCACGAGACCCGCACCGATCGCACCGATCAGGTAGGCGAGGACGAGGCCGGGGCGGCGGCCCCGGGAGGTCATCAGCGCGGCCAGCGGCAGCGACAGGAGCGCCGTGCCGGACACCGAGGCGGTGGGGGCGAGACCGGACAGGGCCTCGGAACCGCTCACCTCCGTAGCGAGGACCGGGGCCAGGGCGATGCCGATGGACACGCCGAGGCCGCCGAATATCTGGCCGGCGATGAGGACGGCGGATGTCCGGCGCTGCAGGGCAGGCAGGCCGGCGACCGTGACCGGGGATGCGGAGAGAGCCTTCTTCACCGGCGCAGTGTGCCAGCTCGTACGCGGGTACGAAAACGTATTCCGCGATTCCGGCCGGCGCGCGACGGCCGCCCGGAAGCACAGGGCCACGCGCGACAACCCTCACGGAGCGACGCCCGCCGAGTGACGCCCCAGAAGAGACGCCCGCTGACCACCGCCCCGGAAGCAACGCCTCAGAACAGCGGCTGCGGCAGGACGCCTTCGAGCGCGAGCAGCTGCCGCTTGGTCTCCAGCCCGCCGCCGAAGCCCCCGAGTCCCCCGTCGCTCTCCACGACCCGGTGGCACGGCACCACCACCGGCAGCGGATTGGACCCCATGGCGGCCCCCACGGCCTGAGCCGCCCCCGGCTGCCCCACCCGCCTCGCGAGGTCCCCGTACCCGACGACGGTCCCGTAGGGCACACCGGACGCCAGCTCCCGCAGCGCCTCTCGGTTGAACCCGGACGTCAGCGACCAGTCCAGGTCCAGTGTGAACGCGCGCAGCTCACCCGCGAAGTACGCCGCCAACTGGCGTATCGGCTCGGCCAGCCGGGCGGAACCGGGCGGCGCCTCCACCGGGGCCGAGCCGAGTCGCGCTTCCAGCTGCCCGAGTGCCTTCTCCCGCACCGCCGGACGGGCATGGAAGATCACGCTCACCAGCCCGGTGCCGGTCGCGGCAAGCAGCAGCGGTCCGATGTCGCTGCCGACAGCGGACCACTGAACATCCTGCTCGGTGCTCTTCATACCGACCACCGTACGACCGGGCACTGACAACGCCGGTCGGTCCGCCGGCCCGCCCGCCGCCCCGGCTCGTCAGCGGGTGGCGTCCCGCACCACGTCGGGGAAGTTGGTGATGATCCCGTCGACGCCGTAGCCGGCGGCCCTGGCCGCGGTCGCCGCGTCGTTGACCGTCCAGGTGTTCACCTGGAGCGGCTTCCCGTGCGCACCCTTCAGCTCCTGCACGGCGGCCACGTAGTCGGCGCTGAGCGTGCCGTGGGACGGGTTGATCTGGTCGGTGAACGCCGCGTACGACGGCAGATCGGCCACGGCCGGAGTGCCGAGGAAACCGGTGATGACGTCGGGGCGCTGCGCGTGCACCCGCTTCACGCTCTCCGCGCCGAAGCTCTGGATGATCAGCTTGTGCTTGACGTGGTGGCGGCTGAGCCAGCCCTCGTTGCGCAGGACCTGAAGGGTGTCCTTCTCGATGCCGGGGTAGGTCTCCGGGGCCTTGATCTCCAGGAGCAGCTTCTGGTGGTTGCGCTCCACCCGGTGCAGATACTGCTCCAGCGTCGGAACCCGGGCTCCCGCGTACTGCGCTCCGAACCAGCTGCCCGCGTCGAGCTTCGCGATCTCGGCGGCCGTGAAGTCCTTGACCGCCCAGGGCGCGCGCTCGGGGAAGAGCTGCTCGACGTCGGTCGTCCGCTTGAGGTTCGTGTCGTGCATGACGACCAGGACACCGTCACGGGTGCGCTGCACATCGTTCTCGACCCAGTCGATGCCCAGATCCTCCGCCGCGTCGATGGCGGCCAGCGTGTTCTCCGGGGCGTAAGCCGAAGCGCCTCGGTGCGCGAAGACGACCGGGGCGTCGTGCGTACCCGCGGCCTGCGTCTGGGACGCGGGCATCAGCAGTGCACTGCCGCCGAGCAGAGCGGCGACGGTCGTCGAGACGGTTACGGTGCGTACGGACACGGGTTCTCCTCGCGGTCAGAGGTGCGGGCACATCGAGCGTGGCAGCCGATCACCAACGGAGAACAGGGCAGCGGTGGCCACTACGTGAACGGAACCTTCGGTGCCGTCTCGCTGGCCGGATTCCATGCCGATATCATGCGATTCCTATGTTTGCCTGTCGGGCCTCGCCCTTTGGGGCACCCCCCGAACCCGGGCTTCCGTGAAGGGCTTACCAGCATGCAGGGCACAGTTGACGGATTCAGCTACGGCCTAGTCACCCCGGTCGTGGCTTTCCTCATGGCGTGCCTCGGCGCGGCCCTGGGGCTGCGCTGCACCACCCGGTCGTTGCGGACCGAGCGTTCCTTCAGGGCGGGCTGGCTGGCGCTGGGTGCCACGTCCATAGGCTCCGGCATTTGGACCATGCACTTCGTCGCGATGATGGGTTTCAGTGTCCAGGAGGCGCCCGTCAGCTACGACAAGCCCATCACCTTCGCCAGCCTGGCCCTGGCGATCGTGATGGTCGGTATCGGCATCTTCATTGTGGGTTACCGCGGAGCGACCCGCATGGCGCTGATTACCGGCGGCATCATCATGGGCCTCGGCATCGCGTCCATGCACTACCTCGGTATGGCCGGAATGCGGCTCCAGGGGCAGTTCGCGTACGACACCGTCACCGTGGCCCTCTCCGTCGTCATCGCCGTGGTGGCGGCGACGACGGCGCTCTGGGCGGCCGTGTCCATCCACGGCTTCCTGCCCAGTCTCGGCGCGAGCGTGGTGATGGGCGTCGCGGTGAGCGGCATGCACTACACGGGCATGGCCGCGCTCAGCGTGCACCTCCACCCCGGGGCCGGATCCGGGGTGGCACCGAGTGGCGACGACCCCACCGCCCTGCTCATCCCGATGCTCGTGGGACCGTTCTGCTTCCTGCTGCTCGCCGGGGTGATCGTGATGTTCGACCCCCTGGTGGTCATGGGCGCCCCGGACCGGGACGAGCGCCCGCCGGGCGCCGTCCGCGGGACGGGCCGGCGGCCCGGCATCCCCGCCCAGCGTGGGCGCACCCCCTACCGGGCCCCCGCGGGACGGAACTCCCGGCCGCCGCGGAACCGGTGATCCGACCCCGTTGTCAGTGCTGGGTCGTACGGTGGTTGCATGCGGCCCGTTTCGAAGATCGAACGTTCGGTGGCGCCTTTCGAGGTCGTCAGTCCCTACCAGCCCAGCGGCGACCAGCCCGCGGCCATCGCGGAGCTGGAGCGGCGCATCCGCGCGGCTGAGAAGGATGTCGTCCTGCTCGGCGCGACCGGCACCGGCAAGTCGGCGACAACCGCCTGGATGATCGAGAAGCTGCAGCGCCCCACCCTGGTGATGGCGCCGAACAAGACGCTCGCGGCCCAGCTCGCCAACGAGTTCCGCGAGCTCCTGCCCAACAACGCCGTCGAGTACTTCGTCTCGTACTACGACTACTACCAGCCCGAGGCGTACGTACCGCAGTCGGACACCTACATCGAGAAGGACTCCTCGATTAACGAGGAGGTCGAGCGGCTGCGCCACTCCGCGACGAACTCGCTGCTCACCCGGCGTGACGTCATCGTCGTGGCCTCCGTCTCCTGCATCTACGGCCTCGGTACGCCTCAGGAGTACGTGGACCGGATGGTCCAGCTCAAGGTCGGCGACGAGATCGACCGTGACCAGCTGCTGCGCCGCTTCGTCGAGATCCAGTACACCCGCAACGACCTGGCGTTCACCCGCGGCACCTTCCGGGTGCGGGGCGACACCATCGAGATCTTCCCGGTCTACGAGGAGCTCGCCGTCCGCATCGAGATGTTCGGTGACGAGATCGAGGCGCTCTCCACCCTCCACCCGCTGACCGGCGAGGTCATCAGCGAGGACCAGTCCCTTCACGTCTTCCCGGCCAGTCACTACGTCGCGGGCCCCGAACGCATGGAGAAGGCGGTCCGGGGCATCGAGCAGGAGCTGGAACAGCGCCTTTCCGAGCTGGAGAAGCAGGGCAAGATGCTGGAGGCCCAGCGGCTCCGCATGCGCACCACGTACGACATCGAGATGCTCCGACAGATCGGCACCTGTTCCGGAGTCGAGAACTACTCGATGCACTTCGACGACCGCGCCCCCGGCACCGCTCCCAACACCCTCCTGGACTACTTCCCGGAGGACTTCCTCCTGGTGCTCGACGAATCGCATGTGACCGTGCCCCAGATCGGCGCGATGTACGAGGGCGACGCCTCCCGCAAGCGGACCCTGGTCGACCACGGCTTCCGGCTGCCCTCCGCCCTCGACAACCGCCCGCTGAAGTGGGAGGAGTTCCTCGGCCGGATCGATCAGACGGTCTACCTCTCCGCCACCCCCGGGAAGTACGAGCTCTCGCGCGGCGACGGCTTCGTGGAGCAGATCATCCGCCCGACGGGTCTCGTCGACCCGGAGATCGTCGTCAAGCCCACCGAGGGCCAGATCGACGATTTGGTGCACGAGATCCGCAAGCGCACCGAGCGGGACGAGCGGGTCCTGGTCACCACCCTCACCAAGAAGATGTCCGAGGACCTCACCGACTACTTCCTGGAGCTCGGCATCCAGGTCCGATATCTCCACAGCGACGTCGACACCCTGCGCCGTATCGAGCTGCTGCGGGAGCTGCGCTCCGGTGAGTACGACGTCCTCGTCGGCATCAACCTCCTGCGTGAGGGGCTCGACCTGCCCGAGGTGTCACTCGTCGCCATCCTCGACGCCGACAAGCAGGGCTTCCTGCGCTCCGGCACCTCGCTGATCCAGACCATCGGGCGTGCGGCGCGCAACGTGTCGGGCCAGGTCCACATGTACGCGGACAAGATCACACCGGCGATGGCGCAGGCCATCGACGAGACCAACCGCCGCCGCGAGAAGCAGATCGCCTACAACACCGAGCGCGGCATCGACCCGCAACCGCTGCGGAAGAAGATCAACGACATCGTCGCGACCATCGCCCGCGAGGAGGTCGACACCGAACAGCTCCTCGGTTCCGGCTACCGCCAGGCGAAGGGCGCCAAGGCGCCGGTCCCCGCACTCGGCGGCAAGGCGGCCAAGGGCGCCGCGGCAGGCAGGGCGAAGCCGGACGGGGCGGTCGTCACGGACCGGCCCGCGACCGAACTCGCCGGGATCATCGAGGAGATGACCGACCGGATGCGGGCAGCCGCCGCGGATCTCCAGTTCGAGGTGGCCGCGCGGCTGCGCGACGAGGTGGGTGAGCTGAAGAAGGAACTGCGGCAGATGAGGGAGGCGGGGCTCGCCTGACGGCAGGGGCTCCGCTGTGTTGCAGGACCGACACAAAAGCCGCCCGCCCCTCCTGCGCTGTCCGTGCGACTGCGTAGGGTGCGGGGCAACCGCGCACACAGGTGGTTGCGGGGACATTCTGAGAGGGGACAGCGCGTGGTGGACGTATCCAAGGGCAATGCGCCCGGGGGCCCTGGCGTCAATCTGACCAAGGGGCAGGCCATCAGCCTGGAGAAGCGGGGCGGGGGAGCCCTCACCGCGGTGCGGATGGGGCTCGGCTGGCAGGCGGCTCCGCGCCGCGGCCTGTTCGGTTCACGGACCCGGGAGATCGACCTGGATGCCTCGGCGGTGCTGTTCGCCGACAAGCAGCCCGTCGACGTCGTGTTCTTCCGCCACCTGGTCAGCGACGACGGTTCGGTCAAGCACACCGGTGACAACCTCGTCGGCGGCGCCGGCTCGGGCGGGGACGACGAGGCCATCCTCGTCGACCTCCAGCGGGTCCCGGTCCACATCGACCAGATCGTCTTCACGGTGAACTCGTTCACCGGCCAGACGTTCCAGGAGGTGCAGAACGCCTTCTGCCGCATCGTCGACGAGACCAACGGCCAGGAGCTCGCGCGCTACACGCTCGACGGCGGGGGCCAGTACACCGCCCAGATCATGGCGAAGGTGCACCGCGCGGGCAGCGGGTGGCAGATGACCGCCCTCGGGAACCCGGCCAACGGCCGCACCTTCCAGGACCTGATGCCCTCGATCCTGCCGCACCTGTAGGCACGCGGGACCTGGCACGCATCGGTACGAGCAGCTCCCGGAGGCATCCGCCGCCGGGAGCTGCACCGCATACCGACCGCGTATCGCACAACACGACGCGGAACCGCACCGCACGCAGCACAGCACCGTACGCGGCGGCACCGCCCGTACGGCAACGACGCATCGTCGAGGGGACAGGGCAATGACGGCCGAGCTGGTCCGGGGGCAGAACCACACCTTGCCCCAGACCCGTCTGGAGATCCGGGTATCGGCGGGCTCACCCGTCGTGGCCGGCGCCACTCTCGGAGACGAACAGGGCACGGTGCACGGCATCGAGTGGATCGCCCATCCCGGATCGCCTCAGCTGCCCGGCCTCGAAGTGTCCAGGCAGGCCGCCGCCGATCACCGTCTCGCCGTGGACCTCGACGCACTGCCCGGCTCGGTGCACCGCGTCACCGTGCTGCTGGCCCTCCCGGTCGGATCGGGCGGGCCGGTGAGGTTCGGTGCGGTCGCCGCACCCTTCGTCGCCGTCACCGGCCTCGACGGCACCGAGATCGCCACGTTCACCCTCACCGGCCTGGACGCCGAATCCGCCGTCACCGCCCTGGAGCTCTACCGGCGCCAGGGCGTCTGGAAGGTCCGTGCCGTCGGCCAGGGGTACGCGGCCGGGCTGGCAGAGATGCTCGCCGACCAGGGAGTGGCCCGGGCGGCGGAGCTGGCCGCTTCGATACAGGAGGCGGTCGCCCGGGGCATGGCCCGCTCGGTGGCCCCACCGCCGCCCCGCACACCCGACGGCGACCGCGTCCGCCACGGAGCGGGACCCGCGCCGTCCGCGGGAGGTCAGCAGCCCCCGGCCCCGCCCTCCGCCGCCCCCGTGCCCCAGGAACCGCTGTCCGACCCGGCCACCACGGGCCCGTCCGCCGTGCCTCCGGCGGGCGGCCCCGTCAACTACGCGCACCCGCGACGCCGGACCACCGCGCCCCCACCGCCCCCGCCTGCCGCGCCGCCCGCGCCGCCGGGATCACCGGCCCCGCCGGTCGCGGGTGACGCCACCGGCTGGTCCATGGACGAGCGCCTCTACAACCAGATCTGGGGCATGTTCGAGGACCTGGCCCGCGCCACCGCCGCGTACCGCAGCGCGGTCGACTTCGCGGAGTCCCGCATGGACCAGGAGCTCGACCGTGCCCTATCCGACCCGCGCAGCCGGATCGGCGGAGCGGGCGACCGGGCCCGCGAGACGGCCCGCGCCAAGCGCGACGAACTGACGTCCCGGGCCCGCGAAGCCCTCGACCGGGATCTCACCCAGCTCGCCGCCGAGGCCGCCGTCGTCGAACCGGCACTCCCCGCCGCGTACGCGGGCTGGGCCAACCCCGTCTGGCACGCCTACCAGGTCCCCATGGAGATGCCGATGGCCCTGCGCATCGGTGACCTCCACCTGCCCGAGGCCACCGAACTGCGCATCCCTCTGCTCGTTCGGCTGCCCCTGGAGCGCGGCATCTGGGTCGACAGCGGCCGTACCGCATCCGAAGCGGCGACGCTGATGGAATCGGACCAGCTGCGCCGTCTCGCCATGGAGACGGCGGTCATGCACGCGGCGCGCATGCTCGCCGTCCATCCCGCCGGTGAGTTCTCCGTGCACGTCATCGACCCGGCCGGCTCGGGCGCTGCGGCGCTCGCGCCCCTGGTCCGGTCCGGTGTCCTTGCCGGGCCGCCCGCTGCCGGGCCCGGGGGAGTGACCTCGGTCCTCGCCCACCTCACGCGGCGCGTCGATCTCGTACAGATGGCCGTCCGTGCCGGTGCGGCCGATTCGCTCCCGCCCGACCTGGATACCGGGGAGCAGTTGCTGATCGTCAACGACTTCCCGCACGGCTTCGACGACCGGGCCGTCACCCAGCTGCGCTACCTCGCGGACGAGGGCCCCTCGGTGGGCGTTCATCTGCTGATGGTGGCCGACCGGGAGGACGCCTCCGCGTACGGGCCGGTGCTCGACCCGTTGTGGCGTTCGCTTCTGCGGGTCACTCCCGTCGCCGACGACCATCTCGCCGATCCCTGGGTCGGACACGCGTGGACGTACGAGCCGCTGGGACTGCCGGCGGGCAGCCGTGTGCTGGAACATGTACTCGCCAGGGTCGCCGAGGCGCGCCGCACCGGCGGACGCTGACCGGAGGGCGGGGAGCCGTCTTCGCACACCGCCCCTGACCTGGTACTTAGGGACGTCTTTACCCTGTTCTTTACCTTCCCTTGGGGTTTCCTGTACTGTTTCTTGGACGGAGGGGAGTATTCCCATACGCGACGTTCCCGTCAGTACGGACTGTGACCGGTCCCGGGGCGCTGGCCGGACGCGCACCCCGCGCGTCCCGGTGGAAGAGACCTCCGGCAGCGACGACGCTGATCAGTAGCCGTAGCGAACTGCCGGAGGCGCAGTGGACGTTTCATGGACCCTTTGGGCACTGACCATCTTTGGTCTGAGTGCCTTGATCGCCGTCGACTTCTTCATCGGGCGCAAGCCCCATGACGTGTCGACCAAGGAAGCCGGAATCTGGACGATCGTCTGGATCGTGCTGGCCGCCCTCTTCGGGCTCGGTCTGCTCGTGTTCGGCGAGAGCCAGGCATCCGGCGAATTCTTCGCCGGATTCATCACCGAGAAGTCGCTGAGTGTCGACAACCTCTTCGTCTTCGTCCTGATCATGGCGAAGTTCTCGGTGCCCTCGCACCTGCAGCAGCGAGTGCTCCTTATCGGTGTGCTGATCGCCCTGGTGCTGCGAGCGATCTTCATCGCCGCCGGTGCCGCGGTCATCGCCAACTTCTCGTGGATCTTCTACATCTTCGGCGCGTTCCTCATCTACACCGCCTGGAAGCTCATCCAGGAGGCGCGGGCCGACGAGGAGGACGAGGAGTTCGAGGAGAACCGGCTGCTCAAGTCCGTCGAGCGGCGCTTCGGTGTGGCCGACAGCTACCACGGCACCAAGCTCTTCATCCAGAAGAACGGCAAGCGCGTCCTGACCCCGCTCATGGTGGTCATGCTCGCCATCGGCACCACCGACGTGCTGTTCGCGCTGGACTCCATCCCCGCGATCTTCGGCCTGACCCAGGACCCGTACATCGTCTTCACCGCCAACGCCTTCGCCCTGATGGGTCTGCGTCAGCTGTACTTCCTCATCGGTGGTCTGCTGAAGAAGCTGGTCCACCTCAGCTACGGCCTGTCGGTGATCCTCGGCTTCATCGGCGTCAAGCTGGTGCTGCACGCGCTCCACGAGTCCGGGGTGCACGTCCCCGAGATCTCCATCCCGTTCTCGCTGGCCTTCATCTGCGGCGTCCTGGTGATCACCACGATCACCAGCCTGATCGCCAACAAGAAGCAGGTGGCGGCGGAGGAGGCCGGGAAGGCGCCCAAGGCGACCGGGCCTGCCGACGAGGAGACCAGGAGCATCGACGCCTGAACCGGGTGACCCCCATGGCGTAGAAGCAGGACAACCGGCACCGGCCGGGGTGGGGGGGTGGGGGGGGGGCCCCCCGGCGGGGGGGGGGGTTGGTGTGTGGTGGGGCGGAGCAGAGCGGCGGCGGCGCCGCGGG
>NZ_JBHXQO010000007.1:50034-157373 GCF_042717135.1 Streptomyces sp. NPDC058620 | reverse complement strand
TCACCGGGGTCACCCCATTGGCTTATAAGCAGCACAACGGCCCCGGGCGGGGGTGCGCGTATCGTCCCGCACACCCCGGCCGGTGTGGTGTTTCAGCTTCTGGAGACGCTCACCAGCCGCGCTCGCGCCACGCGGGCAGGTGAGGCCGCTCGTCGCCCAGCGTGGTGTCGTGCCCGTGTCCCGGGTAGACCCAGGTCTCGTCCGGCAGGGGCTCGAAGAGCTTCGTCTCCACGTCGTGGAGCAGACGGGCGAACGCCTCGGGGTCCTTGCGCGTATTGCCGAGGCCGCCGGGGAAGAGGCAGTCCCCGGTGAACAGGTGCGGGGCCCCGTGCGGGTCGTCGTAGACCAGGGCGATGGAGCCCGGAGTGTGTCCGGCGAGGTGGCGGGCGGTCAGCGAGACGCGGCCCACCCGGATCGTGTCGTCGTCCTCGACGAGCACGTCGGTCGGGACCGGGATGCCCTCGGCGTCGTACCGCCCCGCGTAGGTGCGCGCTCCGGTGGCCCCCACGACCTCGGCCAGCGCCTGCCAGTGGTCGCCGTGCCGGTGCGTGGTGACGACGGACGCGATGCCGTCGTCACCGATGAGCCGCAGCAGGGTCCCGGCCTCGGCGGGCGCGTCGATCAGGAGCTGCTCGCCGGTGGCCCGGCAGCGCAGCAGATAGGCGTTGTTGTTCATCGGTCCGACCGCGACCTTGGAGATCATCAGGTCGGTCAACTCGTGCACATCCGCAGGTCCGCCGACCTTGACTGCTCCGCTGTACGTCATACGACTCAGCCTATAGCGGGGGCAGTACGGGAAGGGGGCCTCCTTCCGTGATCAGCGCGGAGCCGTCGCGGCGTCCGCAGAGCCAGCCCATGACCTCGGGTGCCGCCCCCCGGACCGTGACCGCCCCGCCTCCGGCGCCGCCGCCCGTGGTCCACGTCCGCCCGCCGGCGATCACGGTCGTCGCCACGACGTCGGGGTGGCCGGTGAACCGCTTCGCCAGGAAGTCGGTCTCCCGCGTCACGAACTCCTCCGGCAGATCGTCCAGCTCGTAGCCGGTCCCCAGATCGACGTGGTGCAGTTCGACCTCGATCAGGCGCCGGAACGGGATGCGGGAGGCCGAGTCGGTCACGCCGTTGCGCAGGGTGACGGTACGGGCCCAGTCTGCTGTGCCGGCCGCCGCCTGCAGGAAACCGGCCGCGCTCTCCCGGAGGTCGGCCAGCTGCTCGTCGAGCGGCCGGGGAGCATCACGGGCGATGTCCTGGTCCCGGGTTTCGCTGCTCGCGTACATCGGACGTCCCTGGAGAACATTTACGAGCGCGTCGGCGTTACGTGAAAGGTGGGCCAGTACATGGCCCCGGCTCCACCCCGGCAGCCGTGACGGCTCGGCGAGCGAAACGTTGTCCATTCTGCCCGCTGCGCTGAGCAGTCGATCGGTTGCCTCGCGTACAGCGCCCAGGTCGCGCACATGATCAATCATGAGGCCGAGCCTAGCTCCGCCACTCAATCGGGTGAAGGAGTCCGAGCGCGGCCGAAAATCGAATGTGCGTGCTATACGCTCGGAGTCGAAAGCTTTTCTACATCGCTGTGGCGCCCCCCATACCCTGGGACAGGGGCTCAGTTCCCCCGCTTCTCTCAAGAAAGGTGCGGACCGGCGTGGCCGACCGTCTCATCGTCCGTGGCGCGCGCGAGCACAACCTCAAGAACGTCTCGCTCGACCTCCCCCGCGATTCCCTCATCGTCTTCACCGGGCTCTCCGGGTCGGGCAAGTCGTCCCTCGCGTTCGACACGATCTTCGCCGAGGGCCAGCGGCGCTACGTGGAGTCGCTCTCCTCGTACGCCCGGCAGTTCCTCGGTCAGATGGACAAGCCGGACGTCGACTTCATCGAGGGCCTCTCACCCGCCGTCTCCATCGATCAGAAGTCGACCTCGCGCAACCCGCGCTCGACGGTCGGCACCATCACCGAGGTCTACGACTACCTGCGGCTGCTGTTCGCCCGGATCGGCAAGCCGCACTGCCCGGAGTGCAACCGCCCCATTGCGCGTCAGTCCCCGCAGGCCATCGTCGACAAGGTGCTGGGCCTGCCCGAGGGCAGCCGCTTCCAGGTGCTGTCGCCGCTGGTGCGTGAGCGCAAGGGAGAGTTCGTCGACCTCTTCTCCGATCTGCAGACCAAGGGCTACAGCCGGGCCAGGGTCGACGGGGAGACCATCCAGCTCTCCGAGCCGCCCACGCTGAAGAAGCAGGAGAAGCACACCATCGAGGTGGTCATCGACCGCCTCACGGTCAAGGACAGCGCCAAGCGCCGCCTGACCGACTCGGTGGGGACCGCGCTCGGCCTCTCCGGGGGCATGGTCGTGCTCGACTTCGTCGACCTCGCCGAGGACGATCCCGAGCGTGAGCGGATGTATTCCGAGCACCTCTACTGCCCGTACGACGACCTCTCCTTCGAGGAGCTGGAGCCCCGCTCCTTCTCCTTCAACTCGCCCTTCGGCGCCTGTCCCGACTGCACGGGTATCGGTACGCGCATGGAGGTCGACCCGGAGCTGATCATCCCGGACGAGGACAAGTCCCTCGACGAGGGCGCGATCCACCCCTGGTCGCACGGACACACCAAGGAGTACTTCGGGCGGCAGATCGGCGCACTCGCCGAAGCCCTCGGATTCCGTACGGACATCCCCTGGGCCGGACTGCCCCAGCGGGCCAAGAAGGCCCTGCTCTTCGGCCACAAGATCCAGACCGAGGTGCGTTACCGCAACCGGTACGGGCGCGAGCGCGCGTACACCACCCCCTCCTTCGAGGGTGCGGTGCAGTTCGTGAAGCGCCGGCACTCCGAGGCCGAGAGCGACTCCAGCCGGGAGCGCTTCGAGGGCTACATGCGCGAGGTGCCCTGCCCGACCTGTGAGGGCACCCGGCTCAAGCCGCTCGTCCTCGCGGTGACGGTGATGGAGAAGTCCATCGCCCAGGTCGCCGCGATGTCGATCAGCGAGTGCGCCGACTTCCTCGGCCGGCTCAAGCTGAACGCCCGCGACAAGAAGATCGCCGAGCGGGTGCTCAAGGAGGTCAACGAGCGGCTGAAGTTCCTCGTGGACGTCGGCCTGGACTACCTCTCGCTCAACCGCGCCGCGGGCACCCTGTCCGGTGGCGAGGCCCAGCGCATCCGGCTGGCCACCCAGATCGGCTCCGGCCTGGTGGGCGTCCTGTACGTGCTGGACGAGCCGTCCATCGGACTGCACCAGCGGGACAACCACCGGCTGATCGAGACCCTGGTCAGGCTCCGCGACATGGGCAACACACTCATCGTCGTCGAGCACGACGAGGACACCATCAAGGTGGCCGACTGGGTCGTCGACATCGGCCCCGGCGCCGGTGAGCACGGCGGCAAGGTCGTCCACTCCGGCTCGCTCAAGGACCTGCTGGCCAACAAGGAGTCGATCACCGGCCAGTATCTGGCAGGCAAGCGCGCCATCCCGCTGCCCGACATCCGGCGCCCGGTCGACCCGACGCGGCAGCTCACGGTGCACGGCGCCCGGGAGAACAACCTCCACGACATCGACGTCTCCTTCCCCCTCGGTGTGCTCACCGCGGTCACCGGCGTCTCCGGGTCGGGAAAGTCGACCCTGGTCAACGACATCCTCTACACGCACCTGGCACGCGAGCTGAACGGCGCCAAGTCGGTGCCCGGCCGGCACACCCGCGTCGAGGGCGACGACCTCGTCGACAAGGTGGTGCACGTCGACCAGTCGCCGATCGGCCGTACACCGCGGTCCAACCCGGCCACGTACACCGGAGTCTTCGACCATGTCCGCCGGCTCTTCGCCGAGACGATGGAGGCGAAGGTGCGCGGCTACCTGCCGGGCCGCTTCTCCTTCAACGTCAAGGGGGGCCGCTGCGAGAACTGCTCCGGTGACGGCACCATCAAGATCGAGATGAACTTCCTGCCCGACGTGTACGTCCCGTGCGAGGTCTGCCACGGAGCGCGCTACAACCGGGAGACCCTGGAAGTCCACTACAAGGGCAAGTCCATCGCCGAGGTGCTGGACATGCCGATCGAGGAGGGGCTCGAGTTCTTCGAGGCCGTCCCGACGATCGCCCGCCATCTGCGCACGCTCAACGAGGTGGGCCTCGGATACGTCAGGCTCGGGCAGTCCGCGCCGACGCTCTCCGGTGGTGAGGCACAGCGTGTGAAGCTGGCGAGCGAGCTCCAGAAGCGTTCCACGGGCCGCACGGTCTACGTTCTGGACGAGCCGACCACGGGTCTGCACTTCGAGGACATCAGCAAGCTGATCACGGTGCTCTCGGGTCTGGTCGACAAGGGCAACACGGTGATCGTCATCGAGCACAACCTCGATGTCGTCAAGACCGCGGACTGGGTCATCGACATGGGCCCCGAAGGGGGCAACGGAGGCGGTCTGGTCGTCGCCGAAGGCACTCCCGAGCAGATCGCGTCGGTGCCCGCCAGCCACACCGGGAAGTTCCTCCAGAGCATTCTCGGCGCGGACCGGATCAGCGACGCCGCCATGCCGACGGCCCGTAGGAAGACCGCCCGCAAGACGGCCGCCGAGCAGGCGGTGGCGGCCAAAGCCGCCCCGGCCCGTGAGAAGGCCGCGGCCAGGACGGCGGCGCAGCCTGCCGCGAAGAAGGCCGCGGCCAAGAAGACGGCCGTGAAGAAGCCCACCGCGAAGAAGACGGCCCGCGCCCCGAAGGCGTGAGCACCGGCTGACCGGGACAGCGGCCCGCTGTCCCGGAACGCCCGCAGAGGTGGCGGTCCCCGGCCCGGGGGCCGCCACCTCGCCGTCGGGCCGACATGCTCCTCGGACGCCGTCGCCCCCGGCCCTTCCCCCTGCTCCACCGCCGGAACCGGCCCGGTCGAAGGGCCGCCGATCTCCGCCGGTATCGTCGGTTCTGTCGCTGCTGCCTCCGGCTCCCGGCCCCTCGGGTGCCCCTGGCGGCTCTCTGCCCCCTCACCTCTGCCCCCTCACCCCGTGGAGACCGCATGCCCGGCCTGCCCGCCGCCCGCCGTACCGTGCTGAAGGGCGCCGCTCTCGCCGGTGCCGCCGGGCTGGGAGTGGCCGCCTGCTCGACCGAATCGAAGCTGGGCCACGCGAAGACGCCCACGCCCACCGCGCCCGTGGCGCTCGGCGCCGCGGACGATGTCCCGGTCGGCGGAGCCAGGCTCTACCGGGAACAGCGGCTCGTCGTGAGCTGCCCCGCCAAGGGCCAGTACAAGGCGTTCAGCGCCCAGTGCACCCATGGCGGCTGCGTCCTGGACAAGGTCGAGGACGCCGAGGGCCACTGCCCCTGCCACGGCAGCCGCTTCGACATCACGACCGGCAAGGTGGTGCAGGGCCCGGCCACCGTTCCGCTGCCCTCCGTGCCGGTGAAGGTCGAGGGCGGACAGCTCGTCGCGGGCCCCGACGCCTGACGGAACCGCGCGCGTGACGCCACCGCACGATCGTCGTCACTCCCAGTCCCAGTCGATGCCGACCAGTCCGGGCCGTACCCCCTGCTCGACCAGGTGGACGGTCCGGTGCCGGCCGGTGAGTGTGAGGTCGGTCCGGGCACCGCGCGGCGCCCCCGCCGACACCTGGACGAAGCGCCGGCAGCGCACCGGCAGCGCGGCCTCGTCGAAGCGCACCTGCAGTACGTACTGCCCGCCGCCGAAGCTGAACCCCCGCACGTACTCCCCGCAGGGCCCGCCCGTACCGTCCTCGAAGCCGTAGCCGAAGAGGTACGTGTCGCCGGCCCGGAGCCGGGTGTCGAACAGGAGCTCGGCGACGAGGACTCCCGCCTCGTGGTCCCAGCGGACCCGGCCCGTCCGGCAGTTCTCCACGGCGCGCACCTCGATCGCGGACGGATCACAGCCCGGATCGCCACGGTAGACCGCCAGATAGCGGTCGACCCCGTCCCGGTGCGCCCGTACGACGTGCTGCGACGCGCGGCCCGCCATCTCCCGGCCCGCCGCGATCCGTACCCGCTCCTGATGCCCCACCGTGTGCAGCCCGCCGTCGGCCGGTGACTCCATCGAGGCCAGCAGCCGCTCCACCGCGCCGGACACCTCCAGCAGCGCGCGGTACGAGCGGGCGGCCGGACGCTCGGCGTCCGCCGGGACGCCGGAGTCCAGCAGCCGGAGCAGGGAGTTGCCCGGCAGGGCGAGCACCTCCTCCAGCGCCTTCACGGCCCGCAGCGACTCGGCTCGCCGCGGCCGCCGGACGCCCTGCTGCCAGTAACTCAGGCTCGTCACCCCGACCTTGATGCCGCGGTGCGCGAGATGGTGCTGCACCCGCTGGAGAGGCAGTCCGCGCACCGAGATTGCCGTGCGCAGGGCCAGATGGAACGGGCCGGTGTGCAGTACCTGCGCCAGTTCACCCTCGGTGTGCCGCATCCGGGCCTCCAGTGAATGTTCACGACGGGGAACGGCGCCACCGCGCCGACGGGAAGGGGCGGCCAGGTGACCGGGCCGGGAGCGTTCACACGGCCGCCGTGCCGTTCACACCGTGATGTCACCCCGCATTGAAGCGTGTTGACCCCCTCCGGACAACGGCCGATGCTCGACCCCAGCGTCCGGACGCGCTCCTCCGACCCCACACCCCCCGCCATGGGAGGAACGCCATGCGCAACCGAAGAAGCAGGCCGGGAAGGTTCCCGTTCACGGCTCTCCTGGCCGCCGTACTGCTCGCCGTGCCCGCGGCCACCGCCACCGCGGCCGGGTCCCCCACCCCGACGGCCGGAAGCGCCGCAGCTCAGCGGCTCGGCATCACCATGCAGGCGCAGCAGAAGACCAACTGGTGCTGGGCCGCAGGGGGCAGCACCATCGCCACCTGGTTCGGCCGCGGTTACACCCAGAACCAGTTCTGCAACGCCGCCTTCGGCCGTACGCAGGGCTCCGAGTGCCCCAACTCGCAGGCAACGCTCGGTGATGTGCAGGACGGCCTGTCCTGGGCCGGGGTCAGCCCCGGTTCGTACGTCAGGGGCTGGCTGCGCTACGCGACCCTCCAGGGCGAGATATCCGCGGGGCGTCCTGTCGAGACGCGCATCCAGTGGTCGTCGGGCGGCGGCCACATGCACGTCCTGTACGGGTACGACGACGCCAGCAGCTGGGTCTACTGGGGTGACCCCTGGCCCACCAGCAACCGTTACAACTGGGCCTCCCATGCCTGGTATGTGAATAACGGCGAATTCTCCTGGACCCACTCGCTCTACCGGATCGGGGCGTGACCCCATGACCTCCACGACCCGGCGCACCCTCGTGGCCGCCGCACTCACCGGCGTCGCCCTGTTCACGGCGGCCGCTCCCCGGGCCACCGCCGCCCCCGGACCGGTGACGCCTCCCGCGCCCACCGCCTCGGACGTGGCCGCGGCCCACCGGGCGGCCACCGCGTCTACGACCCTGGACACCCTGTCCCGGTTCTTCGCGAGGGAGGGCGCGGTCAGCGGGTCCGCGGCGGCCCCGCGGATCGAGGGGGCGGCCATCGCCGTGCGCACGCTCGCCCCGGACTTCGTCGCGGGGAGACCGGGGGCGCCCGTCGCCCGGCTGCACTACCTGGCCAGCACCGCGGTCTCCTCGGACGGCCGGAAGGCCACCCTGTGGACCGTCCCCAAGAAGGGCACGAAGGCCGTCTGGGAGGTGGTGAACATCGCCACCGGGGACGACGAGTCGCGGTACGCCGCGGCCGGCGCCCGCGCACTCCCCGGCGGCACGGTCTTCCGTGAGCCGCAGATCGACGCCTGGTACGTCCACGACGGCGCCCGGGTCCTCCCGCTGGACGCGGACGCGGCCCGTGCGGTCGGCGACGGCGGCACCACGCTGACCGCATACGGCAGCCGGGTGCGGAAGGCGTACGGGGACAAGCTCCCGGACTCCGGATACGGCCGCTCGGGCAAGGCGGGCGGCTACGCCACCGGACCCGGCACGGCCCCGGGACCCGGTAAGGCCACGGGCACGGACCCGGGCCTCGGCACGGGCGTCGCCGCCGGCCGGCCGGCTGCCGCCGCCGTGAGCACGCCCGACACCGCCCTCGCGGTCACCTCGGCCGTCGCCGGAGCCGGGGCGCTGCTCGTCCTGGTCTCCTGGGCCCGCACCGCCGTCCGCCGCGACCGCAGGCGCGGGGAGACCCCCGGCGCCGACGCCTGACCCGCTCCACAGGTGCGTGTTCCGGGGGCACACCCCCGCCCCGGGAGCGCGCACCTGTCCGCCGACCGAGGCCGCGCTGTCACTGCCCGCAAGTAGGGTGTGAGACATGGCAGACCCCTCCAGCTACCGCCCCAAGCCGGGACAGATCCCCGACTCCCCGGGGGTCTACAAGTTCCGCGACGAGCACCGCAGGGTGATCTACGTCGGGAAGGCCAAGAACCTGCGCCAGCGCGTGGCCAACTACTTCCAGGACCTGGCCAGTCTCCACCCGCGCACGCGCACGATGGTCACCACGGCCGCCTCCGTCGAATGGACCGTCGTCTCCACGGAGGTCGAGGCGCTCCAGCTCGAGTACTCCTGGATCAAGGAGTTCGACCCCAGGTTCAACGTCAAGTACCGCGACGACAAGAGCTATCCGTATCTCGCGGTCACCCTCAACGAGGACTTTCCCCGCGTCCAGGTGATGCGGGGGGCCAAGAAGAAGGGTGTGCGCTACTTCGGGCCGTACGGGCACGCGTGGGCGATCCGCGAGACCGTCGACCTGATGCTCCGCGTCTTCCCCGTGCGTACGTGCTCCGCGGGCGTCTTCAAGAACGCCGAGAGGACCGGCCGCCCCTGCCTCCTGGGCTACATCGGCAAGTGCTCCGCGCCCTGCGTCGGCCGGGTCACCCCCGACGAGCACCGCGAGCTCGCCGAGGACTTCTGCGACTTCATGGCGGGCCGGACCGGTACGTACATCCGCCGCCTGGAGAAGGACATGATGCAGGCGGCCGAGGAGATGGAGTACGAGCGGGCGGCCCGGCTGCGCGACGACGTGGAGGCTCTCAGACGGGCCATGGAGAAGAGCGCCGTCGTCCTCGCCGACGCCACCGACGCCGACCTGATCGCCGTCGCCGAGGACGAGCTCGAAGCGGCCGTCCAGATCTTCCACGTCCGCGGTGGCCGGGTCCGCGGCCAGCGCGGCTGGGTCACCGACAAGGTCGAGGCGGTCGACACCGCGGGCCTCGTCGAGCACGCGCTCCAGCAGCTGTACGGGGAGGAGAGCGGGGACTCCGTACCCAAGGAGGTCCTGGTCCCCGCCCTCCCGGAGGACGCGGAGGCGGTCGCCCAGTGGCTCGCCGGGCGCCGGGGCTCGCAGGTCAGCCTGCGCATTCCGCAGCGGGGCGACAAGAAGGACCTGATGGCCACGGTCCAGCGCAACGCCCTGCAGGCCCTCGGGCTGCACAAGACCAAGCGGGCCTCCGACCTGACGACCCGCTCCCGTGCCCTGGAGGAGATCTCCGAGGCGCTCGGCCTCGACACGGCGCCGCTGCGCATCGAGTGCTACGACATCTCGCATCTCCAGGGCGACGACGTGGTGGCGTCCATGGTGGTCTTCGAGGACGGCCTCGCGCGCAAGAGCGAATATCGCCGCTTCCAGATCAAGGGCTTCGAGGGCCAGGACGACGTGCGGTCGATGCACGAGGTGATCGGCCGCCGCTTCAAGCGGTATCTCCAGGACAAGGAGCGGACGGGGGAGTGGGAGGAGACCCCCGCCCCGACAGGCCCCGTCCCGGCCGGTCCGGTCCCGGCGGGCGCCGTCCCGGCCCCCGCCCCCGCAGGCCCCGCTCCGACGGGACCCGTGCCGGCGCCCACCGGAGCCGTATCCGCGGGTGACGACACCGGGAGCGAGCCCCGGGAGGACGACGGCCGGCCGAAGCGGTTCGCGTATCCGCCGCAGCTCGTCGTCGTCGACGGCGGGCAGCCCCAGGTGGCCGCCGCGAAGCGCGCCCTGGACGAGCTGGGCATCGACGACATCGCCGTCTGCGGGCTCGCCAAGCGCCTCGAAGAGGTCTGGCTGCCCGATGACGACGACCCCGTCGTCATGCCCCGCTCCAGCGAAGGGCTCTATCTCCTGCAGCGGATTCGTGACGAGGCCCACCGCTTCGCCATCACGTACCAGCGCGCCAAACGCGCCAAGCGCATCCGCAGCAGCCCGCTGGACGACGTCGCGGGCCTCGGCGAGACCCGGAAGCAGGCTCTGATCAAGCATTTCGGCTCCGTGAGGAAGCTGCGGCAGGCGACAATCGACGAGATCTGCGAGGTCCCGGGGATAGGGCGCAGGACGGCGGAATCAGTGGCCGCCGCTCTCGCCACGACCGCCCCGGCCGCGCCCGCCGTGAACACGGCCACAGGAGAGATCATTGAAGACGACGACGGGGGCACGTCATGACTGAGCACAAGAACGAACGCACGCACGAAACCGAACCTGAGCACCACAGCACCGACCGAGCAGACGGAGCAGCACACGTGAGTACGGGCACCACGAACGAGGCGGATGAGGCCACCGCGCCGGTCATCCCCGAACTGGTGATCATCTCCGGAATGTCCGGCGCCGGGCGCAGCACCGCCGCCAAGTGTCTGGAGGACCTCGGCTGGTTCGTCGTCGACAACCTGCCGCCCGCGCTGATCCCCACCATGGTGGAGCTCGGCGCACGGTCCCAGGGCAACGTGGCCCGCATCGCCGTCGTCGTCGATGTCCGGGGCCGCCGCTTCTTCGACAACCTCCGGGAGTCCCTCGCGGACCTGGAGGCCAAGCACGTCACCCGGCGCATCGTGTTCCTGGAGTCCTCGGACGACGCCCTCGTGCGCCGCTTCGAGTCGGTCCGCCGCCCGCACCCACTCCAGGGCGACGGCCGGATCGTCGACGGCATCGACGCCGAGCGCGATCTGCTGCGCGAGCTGCGCGGCGACGCCGACCTGGTGATCGACACCTCCAGCCTCAACGTGCACGAACTGCGCGCCAAGATGGACGCCCAGTTCGCCGGCGACGAGAAGCCGGAACTGCGGGCCACGGTGATGTCGTTCGGCTACAAGTACGGCCTCCCGGTCGACGCCGACCTCGTGGTGGACTGCCGCTTCCTGCCGAACCCGCACTGGGTGCCTGAGCTGCGGCCGTTCACCGGGCTCAACGAGGAGGTGTCCGCGTACGTCTTCGACCAGCCGGGCGCCAAGGAGTTCCTCAACCAGTACACGGAACTGCTCCAGCTCATCGCCACCGGGTACCGCCGCGAGGGCAAGCGCTACGTGACCGTCGCCGTCGGGTGCACGGGCGGCAAGCACCGTTCCGTGGCGATGTCCGAGAAGCTGGCTGCCCGGCTGGCCACGGAAGGCATCGAGACCGTCCTCGTCCACAGGGACATGGGGCGCGAGTGACCAGTCGTAATCTGCGTCTGCGGCGGCTGAGCAGAGCGACATCCGCGCTGTCCGGACGCAAGCGTGGTGCCCAGCCCAAGGTCGTCGCCCTCGGCGGCGGCATGGGGCTGTCGGCCTCGCTCACGGCGCTGCGCCGGATCACCGGCGATCTCACGGCCGTGGTCACCGTCGCCGACGACGGGGGCTCCAGCGGCCGGCTCCGCGAGGAGCTCGGCGTGCTGCCCCCGGGCGATCTCCGCAAGGCGCTGGCCGCCCTCTGCGGGGACGACGAATGGGGCCAGACCTGGGCCCAGGTCATTCAGCACCGTTTCGAGTCCAAGGGTGATCTGCACGGGCACGCGGTCGGCAACCTGCTGATCGTCGCCCTCTGGGAGCAGCTCGGTGACCACGTGCAGGCGCTCGACCTCGTCGGCAAGCTCCTCGGCGCCCACGGCCGGGTGCTGCCGATGTCGGCCGTGCCCCTGGAGCTCCAGGCGCTCGTACGGGGACACGACCCGGAGCGTCCCGACGACATCGTCACCGTGCGCGGACAGGCGACGGTGGCGCTGACCCCGGGCGAGGTGCAGTCCGTGCACGTCGTACCGGCCGACCCGCCCGCCGTCCCGGAAGCGGTCGCCGCAGTCCTCGACGCGGACTGGGTGGTGCTCGGTCCCGGGTCCTGGTTCTCCTCGGTGATCCCGCACCTGCTCGTCCCGGAACTGCTCGACGCACTGGTCGTCACGAAGGCCCGGAAGGTCCTTTCCCTGAACCTCGCGCCGCAACCCGGTGAAACAGATGGCTTCTCACCGCAGCGTCATTTGGAGGTTTTGGGGCGACACGCCCCTAAACTCGCCTTGGACGTGGTGTTGGCCGACGAGGCCGCCGTGCCCGACCGCGAGTCCCTCGCCGACGCCGCAAAGCGGCTCGGTGCCGCGGTCGAGCTGGCGCCGGTGGCTTCACCCGATGGCGTTCCGATTCATGATCCGGAGCTGTTGGCCGCCGCGTACGACCGTATTTTTCGGATGCATGGAAGGATCGGCCCATGGCGATGACGCCAGCGGTGAAGGACGAAATCTCTCGGCTTCCCGTAACCCGGACCTGCTGCAGGAAGGCAGAAGTCTCGGCGATTCTTCGGTTCGCGGGTGGGCTGCACCTGGTGAGCGGCCGGATTGTGATCGAGGCGGAGCTGGACACCGCGATGGCGGCGCGCCGGCTGAAGCGGGACATTCTCGAGATCTTCGGGCACAGCTCGGAGCTGATCGTGATGGCACCCGGCGGGCTACGGCGCGGCTCCCGCTATGTCGTACGGGTGGTGGCGGGCGGCGACCAGCTCGCCCGCCAGACCGGGCTGGTGGACGGCCGCGGCCGTCCCATCCGCGGGCTGCCCCCGCAGGTGGTCTCGGGGGCCACCTGCGACGCCGAGGCGGCCTGGCGAGGGGCCTTCCTGGCGCACGGCTCGCTCACCGAGCCCGGCCGTTCCTCCTCGCTGGAGGTGACGTGCCCGGGTCCCGAGGCGGCGCTCGCCCTGGTCGGTGCGGCGCGCAGGCTCTCCATCGGGGCTAAGGCCCGCGAGGTGCGCGGTGTGGACCGCGTCGTCGTCCGCGACGGCGACGCCATCGGAGCGCTC
Source organism: Streptomyces sp. NPDC058620 (assembly GCF_042717135.1). Lineage (NCBI taxonomy): Bacteria > Bacillati > Actinomycetota > Actinomycetes > Kitasatosporales > Streptomycetaceae > Streptomyces > Streptomyces sp. NPDC058620. The sequence continues at coordinate 144,457 of NZ_JBHXQO010000007.1, read as the reverse complement.
CTGACCCGGCTCGGCGCGCACGAGTCGGTGCTTGCCTGGGAGGAGCGCCGGATGCGGCGCGAGGTCCGCGCCACGGCGAACCGCCTCGCCAATTTCGACGACGCCAACCTGCGCCGCTCGGCACGGGCCGCGGTGGCCGCAGGCGCCCGCGTGGGGCGCGCGCTGGAGATCCTCGGCGAAGAGGTTCCCGAGCACCTCGCGGCGGCCGGACGGCTGCGCATGGAGCACAAGCAGGCGTCCCTGGAGGAGCTGGGTGCGCTGGCCGAGCCGCCGCTGACCAAGGACGCGGTCGCCGGGCGTATCCGCCGCCTGCTGGCCATGGCGGACAAGCGGGCCCAGGACCTGGGTATCCCGGGGACGGAATCCACCCTGAGCGAGGAGCTGGCCGACGGCCTCGTCGGCTGACCGGCACCCCCGCACCGGGGCACACCATCACGCCCCGGGGTCCGCTCCGGACATCACGCCGCCGGCGCCCCGCAAGGGTGCGCCGGCGGCGGCATGTCCGGGCGCGGACGCTTTTCGGACGTCTCTCCTTCGCGCCCGGGTACCCGGCCCCCGGGCAGTCGGGCCGCTCAGCGCCGGGCCCAAATACCTCACCGGCGCGGCCGGGCGCAAGCGTTTCCTGCCGGAAAGAGGCTGAGAACACAGGGCGGTTGACACTCCGTAGCCGGCGTCCCGGACCCCGTGCGCGGGTCATCGCCGGCGGCGGACCCCAGGAGCGGAGGTCCGTACTCCTACTGGGGAGTACGGACTTCCCGGCCTCGTCCGGCCCCTCTCGATGTCACTTCCCGGTCCCCGGAGGGGTAGGGTCGGAGGCGGTCGGGGACATCCCTATACAACTCGCCGGCGTCGAAAACCGGCGTACCTAACGAGGAGATCGGTTCGTGACGATCCGCGTAGGCATCAACGGCTTTGGCCGCATCGGACGTAACTACTTCCGCGCGCTGCTGGAGCAGGGTGCGGACATCGAGATCGTGGCTGTCAACGACCTGGGTGACACTGCGACCACGGCCCACCTGCTGAAGTACGACACCATTCTGGGTCGTCTGAAGGCAGAGGTCAGCCACACCGCCGACACCATCACCGTCGACGGTCACACCATCAAGGTGCTCTCCGAGCGCAACCCCGCCGACCTGCCCTGGGGCGAGCTGGGCGTCGACATCGTGATCGAGTCGACCGGCATCTTCACGAAGAAGGCCGACGCCGAGAAGCACATCGCCGGTGGCGCCAAGAAGGTCCTCATCTCGGCTCCGGCCAAGGACGAGGACATCACGATCGTGATGGGCGTCAACCAGGAGAAGTACGACGCCGCCAAGCACAACGTCATCTCCAACGCCTCCTGCACCACCAACTGTGTGGCGCCGATGGCCAAGGTTCTCGACGAGAACTTCGGCATCGTCAAGGGCCTGATGACGACGGTCCACGCGTACACGAACGACCAGCGGATCCTGGACTTCCCGCACTCGGACCTGCGTCGCGCCCGCGCCGCCGCCGAGAACATCATCCCGACCACGACCGGTGCCGCCAAGGCCACCGCTCTGGTCCTGCCGCAGCTCAAGGGCAAGCTCGACGGCATCGCGATGCGCGTGCCGGTCCCGACCGGCTCGGCCACCGACCTGGTCGTCGAGCTCTCGCGCGAGGTCACCAAGGACGAGGTCAACGCCGCGTTCAAGAAGGCGTCCGACGACGGCGACCTCAAGGGGTACCTCGCGTACACCGAGGACCCGATCGTATCCTCGGACATCGTCGGTGACCCGGCGTCCTGCACCTTCGACTCGTCGATGACGATGGTTCAGGAGGGCAAGACGGTGAAGATCCTCGGCTGGTACGACAACGAGTGGGGCTACTCCAACCGTCTCGTCGACCTGACCGAATTCGTCGGCGGCCAGCTCTGATCCTCGGAGTGGCAGGCAACTCGATGTGAGCGTGGGGCTCGGACGGCGCAACGCGGCGCCGTTCGAGCCCCGTTGCATGCTCTCTCGTCCTTCCAAGGAGTACCGGAAACAGATGAAGACGATCGACGAACTTCTCGCCGAAGGGGTCGCGGGCAAGCGGGTATTCGTCCGCGCCGACCTCAACGTGCCGCTCGACGGCACCACGATCACGGACGACGGCCGCATCCGCGCCGTCGCGCCCACGGTCGCCAAACTTGCCGCAGCCGGCGCGCGCGTCATCGTCGCCTCGCACCTCGGCCGCCCCAAGGGTGCCCCCGACCCGGCGTTCTCGCTCGCGCCCGCAGCCGCGCGCCTCGGTGAGCTGCTCGGAACCGATGTCGCCTTCGCGACCGACACCGTCGGCGAATCCGCCCGGTCCACGGCCGCCGCTCTCACCGACGGCCAGGTCGCCGTCATCGAGAACCTGCGCTTCAACGCCGGCGAGACGTCGAAGGACGACGCCGAGCGCGGCGCCTTCGCCGACCAGCTCGCCGAGCTCGCCGATCTGTACGTGGGCGACGGCTTCGGTGCCGTCCACCGCAAGCACGCCTCGGTCTTCGACCTCCCGGCCCGGCTGCCGCACGCGGCGGGCGATCTGATCGCCACCGAGGTCGGCGTCCTGAAGAAGCTCACCGAGGACGTCGAGCGCCCCTACGCCGTCGTCCTCGGCGGCTCCAAGGTCTCCGACAAGCTCGGCGTCATCGACCACCTCCTGGAGCGGGCCGACCGCATCCTCATCGGCGGCGGCATGGCGTACACCTTCCTCAAGGCCCAGGGCCACGAGGTCGGCAGCTCCCTCCTGCAGGAGGACCAGATTCCGGCGGTGCTGACGTATCTGAAGCGGGCCGAGGAGAAGGGCGTGGAGTTCGTCCTCCCCGTCGACGTCGTCGTCTCCGAGCAGTTCCCGGACCTGAAGACCAAGGCCCCGAGCCACCCCACCACGGTGGCCGCTGACGCCATCCCGGCCGGTGCGATGGGCCTGGACAACGGCCCCGAGACCAACAGGCTGTACGCCGAGAAGCTCGCCGGCGCGGCCACGGTCTTCTGGAACGGTCCCATGGGTGTCTTCGAGCACCCCGACTACGCCGAGGGCACCAAGGCGGTCGCCCAGGCCCTCGTCGACTCCCCGGGATTCAGCGTCGTCGGCGGCGGAGACAGTGCCGCCGCCGTGCGCATCCTGGGCTTCGACGAGAATGCATTCGGCCATATCTCGACCGGTGGCGGCGCCAGCCTCGAATACCTCGAGGGCAAGACGCTTCCCGGCCTCGCCGCACTGGAGGACTGACACTCAATGACTACCCGCACCCCGCTGATGGCGGGCAACTGGAAGATGAACCTCAACCACCTCGAGGCCATCGCCCACACCCAGAAGCTCGCTTTCGCCCTGGCCGACAAGGACTACGACGCCGTAGAGGTCGCCGTCCTGCCGCCCTTCACCGACCTGCGCTCCGTGCAGACGCTGGTGGACGGCGACAAGCTGAAGATCAAGTACGGCGCCCAGGACATCTCGGCGCACGAATCCGGTGCGTACACGGGTGAGATCTCCGGCGCCATGCTCGCCAAGCTGAAGTGCACGTACGTGGCCGTCGGCCACAGCGAGCGCCGGCAGTACCACGGCGAGAACGACGAGATCTGCAACGCCAAGGTGAAGGCCGCGTACAGGCACGGCCTGACCCCGATCCTCTGCGTCGGCGAGGGCCTGGACATCCGCAAGGCCGGTGACCAGGTCTCCTACACCCTCGCGCAGCTCACCGGCGCCCTCAAGGACATCCCCGCCGAGCAGGCCGAGTCCATCGTGATCGCGTACGAGCCGGTCTGGGCCATCGGGACCGGCGAGGTCGCCACCCCCGAGGACGCCCAGGAGGTGTGCGGAGCGATCCGTGGCCGGCTCGCCGAGCTGTACTCGCAGGAGCTGGCGGACGCCGTCCGCATCCAGTACGGCGGCTCCGTGAAGTCCGGCAACGTGGCGGCCATCATGGCGCAGCCCGACGTCGACGGCGCACTGGTCGGAGGCGCGGCGCTGGACGCCGAGGAGTTCGTCAAGATCGTCCGCTTCCGCGACCAGTGAGTATGCGGTAGCGCCGATCCGTCGTACCCTAGCGGGGGCCGAGGGGGGGTACCCCTCCGGCCCCCGTTGTCCGTATGTGCAGTCCAAGGGAATTCCGGAAAGTAGGGACCAGCCGTGATTATGGGGTTCTCGATCGCCCTGATCGTCTTCAGCCTGCTGCTGATGCTGCTGGTGCTGATGCACAAGGGAAAGGGCGGCGGCCTCTCCGACATGTTCGGTGGCGGTATGCAGTCGTCCGTCGGTGGCTCCTCGGTCGCCGAGCGCAACCTCGACCGCATCACCGTGGTGGTCGGTCTGGCGTGGTTCGCATGCATTGTTGTACTTGGTCTGCTGATGAAGCTGGACAACTGACCCGGCGTCCGCGATTCCCGGTGAGGGTGTAACTCCAATCACTGGACGCGCGTTGGGCCTTACGTAGACTGGGGCATCTTCGAGCACCATCACGCAGGGAGTTACGACCGTGGCAAGTGGCAACGCGATCCGGGGAAGCCGGGTCGGAGCGGGGCCGATGGGGGAGGCCGAGCGGGGCGAGTCCGCGCCGCGCCTCCGCATCTCCTTCTGGTGCTCGAACGGGCACGAGACGCAGCCGAGCTTCGCCCATGACGCGCAGGTACCGGAGACTTGGGACTGCCCGCGCTGCGGCTTCCCGGCCGGCCAGGACCGGGACAGCCCGCCCGACCCGCCGCGCACCGAGCCGTACAAGACGCATCTGGCGTATGTACGTGAGCGGCGCAGCGACGCGGACGGCGAGGCCATTCTTGCCGAAGCACTCGCGAAACTCCGCGGCGAAATCTAGAAGTTGTTCACCGGCCGGTCACCCCAGGGGTGCCCGGCCGGACCGCTTTCCCCGTGCCGCACAGTGCCCTCGCGCCGCACACCCCTCGGATCAATTAGGTTGGAGGGGCAGCGGGGCATGCGCAGGTACGAGAAGAAGTGGGCTGATACCCGGGATGAACGCACAAAGCCGAACGAAGCTCAATCAGACGCCCGAGTGGACGGCTCTGGGCAAGCACCGTGAGGAACTCGGCGGGACCCAGCTGCGACAGCTGTTCGCCGACGCACCGGACCGCGGAACGGACTACTCCCTCCGGGTCGGCGACCTCCTCGTCGACTACTCCAAGAACCTGGTCACCGACGAGACGCTCCGCCTGCTGCGCGAGCTCGCCGCCGCCACCGGTGTCGCGGAGCTGCGGGACGCGATGTTCCGCGGCGAGAAGATCAACACGACCGAGGACCGCGCCGTACTGCACACCGCGCTCCGCGCTCCGCGCTCCGCCGTGATCGAGGTCGACGGCGAGAACGTGGTGCCGGCCGTGCACGCCGTCCTGGACAGGATGGCGGCGTTCTCCGACCGCGTCAGGTCGGGGGAGTGGACCGGCCACACCGGCAGGCCCATCAAGAACATCGTGAACATCGGCATCGGCGGCTCCGACCTCGGTCCCGCCATGGCGTACGAGGTGCTGCGGTCCTTCACGGACCGTTCGCTCACCCTGCGCTTCGTGTCGAACGTCGACGGAGCCGACCTCCACGAGGCCCTGCAGGGCCTGGACCCGGCCGAGACGCTGTTCGTCATCGCCTCGAAGACGTTCACCACGATCGAGACCATCACCAACGCCACCTCGGCCCGCGACTGGCTGCTCACCGGTCTGAGGGCCGGTCAGGAAGCCGTCGCCAAGCACTTCGTGGCGCTGTCGACCAACGCCGGCAAGGTCGCCGACTTCGGCATCGACACGGCCAACATGTTCGAGTTCTGGGACTGGGTCGGCGGGCGTTACTCGTACGACTCGGCGATCGGTCTCTCCCTGATGATCGCCATCGGCCCGGACCGCTTCCGCGAGATGCTCGACGGCTTCCACCTCGTCGACGAGCACTTCCGCAACGCCCCGGCCGAGGAGAACGCCCCGCTGCTGCTCGGCCTGCTGGGCGTCTGGTACGGCGGATTCTTCGACGCCCAGTCGCATGCCGTGCTGCCCTACAGCCACTACCTGTCCAAGTTCACCGCGTACTTGCAGCAGCTGGACATGGAGTCCAACGGCAAGTCCGTGGACCGGGACGGCAATCCGGTGGAGTGGCAGACCGGCCCGGTCGTCTGGGGCACGCCCGGGACCAACGGGCAGCACGCCTACTACCAGTTGATCCACCAGGGCACCAAGGTCATCCCCGCCGACTTCATCGGCTTCGCCGAGCCGGTATACGACCTGCTGCCCGGACTGGTCGCCCAGCACGATCTGCTGATGGCCAACTTCTTCGCCCAGACCCAGGCGCTGGCCTTCGGCAGGACGCCGGACGAGGTCCGCGCGGAGGGCGTGCCCGAGGAGCTGGTGCCGCACAAGACGTTCCGCGGCAACCACCCGACGACGACCATCCTCGCCGACAGGCTGACCCCGTCGGTGCTCGGCCAGCTCATCGCGCTGTACGAGCACAAGGTCTTCGTCCAGGGCGCCGTCTGGAACATCGACTCCTTCGACCAGTGGGGCGTCGAGCTCGGCAAGGTCCTCGCCAAGAAGATCGAGCCGGTCCTGACCGAGGGCACCGGCGGGGAGCAGCTCGACAGCTCCACCGCCGCGCTCGTCGCCGCCTACCGCTCCCTGCGGGGACGCTGAGCGGCGTGATGACGGGGGAGGGGACGGTACGGCTGCGGCCGCCGCGCAACACGCTGGACCGCAGGGCCGTCGGCTGGTGGCGGGCCCAGTGGCTGCTGCTGACCGCGGTGCCCGTGCTGGTGCTGGGTGTGCTCGGCGCGTTCGTCGGGCCCGCCCGGTTCTGGCTGCTGACGGCCGCCGCCGTCCTGGCGGTCGCCGGTCCGGTCTGTGCCGTCCTCTTCCCCCTCTGGTGGTTCCGGACGCACCGCTGGGAAGTCACCGACGAAGCGGTGTACGTCCGGACGGGAGTCTTCCGGCAGGAGTGGCGGATCGCGCCGATGTCCCGGATCCAGACCGTGGACACCGTGCGCGGCCCGCTGGAACAGCTCTGGAGGCTGGCCACGGTCACCGTCACCACCGCATCCGCCAAGGGCGCGGTGCGGATCGAGGGCCTCGACCACGAGGTGGCGGCGGAACTGGCCGAGCGGCTGACCCGGATCACGCAGGACACCCCCGGGGACGCCACATGAGCACCCCCGCCGACGACTGGCGGCGCCTCGACCGGCGTACGGTCCTGGTCACCGCACTCGTCACGGCGGGGGTGCTGCTGGGGGCGGCCGTACCGGTCGCCCTCGCGCTCGCCGGACGCTTCGGGACCGGCAGGGCCCTGGTCTGGGTGCCGGCCGCCGTCGTCGTGCTCACCGTCTGCTCGGCGGGGGTCGACTACGTGCGCTGGCGCCGCACCCGCTACCGCGTCGGCGCCGAGCGCGTCGCCCTGCGCACCGGCCTCCTGCTCGTGAAGGAGCGCTCGCTGGCCCAGGAACGCATCCGCAGCGTCGACCTCACGGCCCGCCCGCTGCTGCGCCTGCTCGGGCTCGTCACGGTCCGGATCGGCACGGGCGAGCACGCGGGCAGCGACTCGACGCTGGAGCTCGACCCGGTCACCCGCGCCGAGGGCGAGCGGCTGCGCCGCCTGCTCCTGGAGCGCGCGGCCACCGGTGCGACGGGCAGCCACCGCGAGGGCGAACTGAGCGCACTGAACCTCCGGTGGATCAGATACGCCCCGGTGTCCTTCGTCGCCCCCATGCTGGGCGGTGCGGCGGCCGGGGCCGTGATGCAGGTCAGCGAGTGGGCCGGGGCGCAGGGGCAGGTGATCGCCTGGATCGGAGACCTGTTCCGCGACACCCCGCTGCTCTGGACGGTCCTCGTCCTGGTCGTCGCCGTCGTCGTCGCGGGCGTCGTCGGCGCGCTCGCACTCTGGGTCGAGATGTGGTGGAGCTACCGGCTGGAGCGTGAACCGGGTGGCACCCTGCGGGTCCGCCGCGGGCTCTTCACCTCCCGGTCGGTCTCCATCGAGGAACGCCGGCTGCGCGGGGTCGACCTCGTGGAGCCGCTCGGAGTACGGCTGATGGGCGCCGCCCGGCTGGACGCGATCACGACGGGCCTGGCCAAGGACGACGAGGAACAGCACGGCGCCCACAACACCCTGCTGCCCGCCGTGCCCCGCGCGCTGGCCGACACGGTCGCCGCCGATGTCCTGCGCGAGCGGGTGACCCCCACGGGCACCGCACTGACCGGCCACCCGCGCGCCGCCCGCCGCCGACGGCTCGGCTGGGCCCTGTGGAGCGTACTGGTCCCGGTGGCGGTCCTGGCCGTCCTCGGCGCGCTGCTGACGCCCGTCCTGCTCGGGATCGCCCTGGCCTGCGCGGTGGTCTTCCTGCCGCTCGCCGTCCTCCTCGCCCTCGACGCGTACCGTGCCCTCGGACACGCCGTCGGCGGCGCCTACCTGGTGACCCGCTCCGGCACGCTCCGGCGCTCCACGGCCGCGCTGGAACGGGCCGGAGTGATCGGCTGGACGGTGCGGCAGTCGTACTTCCAGCGGCGGGCCGGGCTCCTCAGCGTCACCGCCACGACAGCCGCGGGAGCGGGTGCGTACACGGCGTACGACACCGACGCCTCCGAGGGCCTCGACTTCGCCGCCGAGGCCGTGCCTGGCCTGCTGGAGCCGTTCCTGGAGAGGTCCTAGCTAGGGGATGGCCGCGACGATATCCTCCCCGGTCAGGCCGTGCGTCGTGTCGATGACGCAGAAGCGATTTCCCTCCGTGTCCGCGAGCACCACGAAATCCGGGTCCTGCGGGTAGAGCTCCCAGGCCACCCGGGCCGCCCCGAGCGCGAGCAGGCGCTCCACCTCGGTGTCCTGCTCGTCGGTGTACAGGTCGAGATGGACCCGGGGGACCTCCTGCACGGGCGACTCACTGCGCCCCAGGGCCAGCCCCACGCCGGTTCCCCCCGCCGGGACCAGGACCACCCAGTCGTCCTCCAGCGGTTCGCGCTCCACATAGCCGAGCGCCGACTTCCAGAACGACGCCGCGCGCCGTACGTCCGACGTCCCCATCACCACGGTTCCGATACGCATCATGGTCCGAGGCTTTCATGACGGAGGCCCGGCCCGCTCCTGAGAGCGAAACGGGCCTCCGTACAACCTTGCTGACAGCCTCTCAGGGAGAGGCCGGCGGGTAGAGCGCTCGCGGCAGCCGCGAGGCCGCCGCCGCGTCCAGCAGCCACAGGGTGCGGCTGCGCCCGTACGCTCCCGCGGCCGGGGCCTGGATCTCCCCGGCGCCGGACAGGGCGATGGCCGCGGCCTCCGCCTTGTCCTCGCCCGCCGCCAGCAGCCACACCTCGCGCGCCGCCCGGATGGCGGGCAGCGTGAGCGAGACGCGGGTCGGCGGCGGCTTGGGCGCACCGTGCACACCGACGACGGTGCGCTCGGTCTCCCGTACCGCGGGCAGCTCCGGGAAGAGGGACGCGACATGCGTGTCCGGTCCGACGCCCAGCATCAGTACGTCGAACGCCGGCACGGGGCCGTGGTTCTCCGGCCCCGAAGCCGCGGCGAGTTCGGCCGCGTACCCCGCGGCGGCCGCGTCCGCGTCGTCCCCGTACGGGCCGTCCGAAGCGGGCATCGCGTGCACCCGGGACGGGTCGAGCGCCACCGAGTCCAGCAGGGCCTCGCGGGCCTGCGTGACGTTGCGCTCCGGATCGCCCTCGGGCAGGAAACGCTCGTCGCCCCACCAGAGGTCGAGCCGCGACCAGTCGATCGCGTCCCGCGCGGGCGTGGCGGCGAGCGCGGCCAGCAGGCCGTTGCCGTTGCGCCCGCCGGTCAGCACCACCGAGGCGTGTCCGCGCGCGGCCTGGGCGTCCACGACCTTCGTGATCAGCCGGGCCGCCGCGGCCTGCGCCATCAGCTCCTTGTCGCGGTGCACGACCAGTTGGGGAGCGTTCACTTCGACGCCGCCCTCTTGGCGGCGGCCTTCTTGGCGGCCGTCGCCGTGGCCGCCGGGGTGGCGGAGGCGGGCTTCTCCCCGGACTCCCCGGCCTCCCCGGACTCCGCAGGCTTCGCCGCGGTGCTGCCCAGCCTTTCGAGGCCGAACTTCACCGCCGAGGCGTAGGTGTTGTCCGGGTCGAGGCGCCGCAGCTCCTCCGCGAGGAGTTCGGCTGTCTCCCGCCGCTTGAGCGCCACTCCGCGGTCCGGCTGCCCCTGCATGGAGAGCGTGGCCAGCGAACCGTCGGGCCGGTGCAGCGTGATGACGCCGTTCCTGGTCTCCATGCGGACGGCCGTCAGACCGGGACCGCCGGAGTGCGTCCGCTCCACCGGGACGCCGAGCCGGTCCGCGAGCCACATGGCGAGCAGCTCGCAGCTCGGGTTGTCCGACTCGCCCTCGACCGTGGCGGCCACGACCTCCGCGGCCTGCTGGTCGAGCGCGGCGGCCAGCATGGAACGCCACGGCGTGATGCGGGTCCACGCCAGGTCGGTGTCGCCGGGGCTGTACGTCGCTCCGCGCACGGCCAGCTCGTCGAGCGGCCGGGCCGCCGAGTAGGTGTCCGTGATGCGGCGCTGGGCCAGCGCGCCCAGCGGGTCCTTCGCCGGGTCGGCGGGCGCGTCCTGCGGCCACCACAGCACGACGGGTGCGTCCGGCAGCAGGAGCGGCAGGACCACCGACTGGGCGTGGTTGGCCAGTTCGCCGTGCAGCCGCAGGACGACGGTCTCACCGGTGCCCGAGTCGGAACCGACCCGCACCTCGGCGTCGAGCCGAGCGTCACGCCGGCTGCGCGGTGAACGGCTGACCCGCTTGATCACCGCGATGATCCGCGAGGGGTGCTCGCGGGAGGAGTCGCTCGCCGCCTTGAGGGCGTCGTACGCGTTCTCCTCGTCGGTGACGATGACGAGGGTGAGCACCATGCCGATGGCCGGCGTGCCGATGGCACGGCGGGCCGACACGAGCGCCTGATTGATCTTGCTGGACGTGGTTTCCGTGAGATCGATCTTCATGGCCGGCGCCAGCTCCGTCCGTCGCGTGCGAGCATCTCGTCAGCCTCGGCCGGACCCCAGGTGCCGGCCGCGTACTGAGCGGGCTTGCCGTGCTTGTCCCAGTACTCCTCGATCGGGTCGAGGATGTTCCAGGAGAGTTCGACCTCCTGGTGGCGGGGGAAGAGGTTGGCGTCGCCGAGCAGCACGTCGAGGATGAGCCGCTCGTACGCCTCGGGGCTGGACTCCGTGAAGGACTCGCCGTATGCGAAGTCCATCGTGACGTCCCGGACCTCCATCGAGGTGCCGGGCACCTTCGAACCGAACCGCACGGTCACGCCCTCGTCCGGCTGGACCCGGATGACCAGGGCGTTGCCGCCCAGCTCCTCGGTCGCGCCGGACTCGAAGGGCAGGTACGGGGCGCGCTTGAAGACGACCGCGATCTCCGTGACCCGGCGGCCGAGCCGCTTTCCGGTACGGAGGTAGAACGGAACGCCCGCCCACCGGCGGTTGTTGATCGTCAGCTTGATCGCGGCGAAGGTGTCGGTCGTCGACTTGGGGTCGATGCCGTCCTCCTCCAGATAGCCGAGGACCTCTTCGCCGCCCTGCCACGCGTGGGCGTACTGGCCGCGCACGGTGTGCTTGCCCAGGTCGTCCGGCAGCTCCACCGCCGTGAGGACCTTGAGCTTCTCGGCGACCAGGGCCTTGGGGTGGAAGGAGCCGGGCTCCTCCATCGCCGTCAGCGCCAGCAGCTGGAGCAGGTGGTTCTGGATGACGTCACGGGCCGCGCCGATGCCGTCGTAGTAACCGGCCCGGCCACCGATGCCGATGTCCTCGGCCATCGTGATCTGGACGTGGTCGACGTAGGACCGGTTCCAGATGGGCTCGAACATCGTGTTGGCGAAGCGCAGCGCCAGGATGTTCTGGACCGTCTCCTTGCCCAGGTAGTGGTCGATCCGGAAGACCTCGTTGGGCGGGAACACATCGTGCACGAGCTGGTTGAGCTCCTGCGCGCTGGTGAGGTCGTGACCGAACGGCTTCTCGATGACGGCACGCCGCCAGGAGCCTTCCTTCTGGTCGGCCAGCCCGTGCTTCTTGAGCTGCTGGACGACCTGCGGGAAGAACTTCGGGGGCACGGACAGGTAGAAGGCGAAGTTGCCGCCCGTGCCCTGTGCCTTGTCGAGCTCCTGGATGGTGGCCTTCAGGGTCTCGAAGGCCTCGTCGTCGTCGAAGTTGCCCTGGACGAAGCGCATCCCCTGGATGAGCTGCTGCCAGACCTCTTCACGGAACGGCGTACGGGCGTGCTGCTTGACGGCGTCGTGGACCTCCTGTGCGAAGTCCTCGTTCTGCCACTCGCGGCGCGCGAAGCCGATGAGCGAGAAGCCCGGCGGCAGCAGGCCGCGGTTGGCCAGGTCGTAGACAGCGGGCATCAGCTTTTTACGGGACAAATCGCCCGTGACGCCAAAGATGACCAGGCCCGACGGCCCCGCGATGCGCGGGAGCCGTCGGTCCTGGGCGTCACGAAGCGGGTTGGCTCCGGGAACACCAGACAAGGTGGTCAGCCCTCCGAAGGGGCGAGGCGCTTGAGTTCCGCCTCGGTGGAGTTGAGCAGGTCGATCCAGGCCGCCTCGAACTTCTCGACGCCCTCGTCCTCGAGGAGCTGGACGACGTCGTCGTAGCTGACCCCGAGCTTCTTGATGGCTTCGAGGTCGGCACGGCCCTGGCCGTAGCTGCCCGCGATGGTGTTGCCGGTGATCTCGCCGTGGTCGGCGACCGCGTCGAGCGTGGCCTCCGGCATGGTGTTGACCGTGTTCGGGGCGACGAGCTCGTCGACGTACAGGGTGTCCTTGAGGGACGGGTCCTTCACGCCGGTGGAGGCCCACAGCGGGCGCTGCTTGTTGGCCTGCGCCTTGTCCAGGGCGGCCCAGCGGTCGCCCGCGAAGACCTCCTCGTACGCCTCGTAGGCCAGGCGCGCGTTGGCGAGGGCGGACTTGCCCTTGGCGGCCCTGGCCTCGTCGCTGCCGATCGCGTCGAGACGCTTGTCGATCTCGGTGTCCACGCGGGACACGAAGAAGGAGGCGACCGAGTGGATCTTGGAGAGGTCCAGGCCCGCGGCCTTCGCCTTCTCCAGGCCCGCCAGGTAGGCGTCCATGACCTCGCGGTAGCGCTCCAGCGAGAAGATCAGCGTCACGTTGACGCTGATGCCCCGGCCGATGACCTCGGTGATCGCCGGAAGGCCGGCCTTCGTCGCCGGGATCTTGATGAGCGTGTTCGGCCGGTCCACCAGCCAGGCGAGCTGCTTGGCCTCGGCGACCGTGGCCAGGGTGTTGTGCGCCAGGCGCGGGTCGACCTCGATGGAGACCCGGCCGTCCTGGCCGTCCGTCGCGTCGAAGACCGGACGCAGGATGTCGGCGGCGTCGCGGACGTCGACCGTCGTGATCATGCGGATGGCCTCGTCGACGGTGACCCTGCGGGCGGCGAGGTCGGTGAGCTGCTGCTCGTAACCGTCACCGTGCGAGATCGCCTTCTGGAAGATCGACGGGTTCGTGGTGACACCCACCACGTGCTGCTGGTCGATCAGCTCGGCGAGGTTGCCGGACGTGATCCGCTTGCGCGAGAGGTCGTCGAGCCAGATCGCCACGCCCTCGTCGGAGAGGCGCTTGAGTGCGTCTGTCATTGGTATTGCATCTCCTACTGTCGTATACCTGCGTCAGCGCGCGGAGGCGGCGAGGGATTCCCGGGCGGCGGCAGCGACGTGCTCTGCGGTGAAGCCGAACTCGCGGAAGAGGACCTTCGCGTCGGCGGAGGCACCGAAGTGCTCCAGCGAGACGATCCGGCCGGCGTCACCGACGTACCGGTGCCAGGTCAGGCCGATGCCCGCCTCGACGGCGACACGCGCCTTCACCGACGGCGGCAGAACGCTGTCCTTGTACGCCTGGTCCTGCGCCTCGAACCACTCGACGCACGGCATCGACACGACACGCGTCGGCACACCGGCGGCCTGGAGCTGCTCGCGCGCCCCGACCGCGAGGTGCACCTCGGAGCCCGTGCCGATCAGCACGACCTCGGGCTCGCCGCCCTCGGCGTCGAAGAGCACGTAACCGCCCTTGGCGGCGTCCTCGTTCGCCTCGTACGTCGGCACGCCCTGCCGGGTCAGCGCCAGACCGTGCGGGGCACCCTCGCCGAACACCTTGGTGTAGCGGCGCAGGATCTCGCGCCAGGCGATGGTGGTCTCGTTCGCGTCGGCCGGGCGCACGACGTTCAGGCCCGGGATCGCGCGCAGCGAGGCCAGGTGCTCCACCGGCTGGTGGGTCGGGCCGTCCTCGCCGAGGCCGATCGAGTCGTGCGTCCACACGTACGTCACCGGAAGGTGCATCAGCGCCGACAGGCGCACGGCGTTGCGCATGTAGTCGGAGAACACCAGGAAGGTGCCGCCGTAGATACGGGTGTGACCGTGCAGCGCGATGCCGTTCATGGCCGCGGCCATGGAGTGCTCGCGGATGCCGAAGTGGATCGTCCGGCCGTACGGGTCCGCCCCGGGCAGCGGGTTACCTGCCGGGAGGAACGACGACGTCTTGTCGATCGTCGTGTTGTTCGAGCCCGCCAGGTCGGCGGAGCCGCCCCACAGCTCGGGGATGACGTCGCCCAGGGCCTGGAGCACCTTGCCGGAGGCCGCGCGGGTGGCGACGGACTTGCCCGCCTCGAACACCGGAAGCTTCTCTTCCCAGCCCTCGGGCAGCTCGCCCGAGGAGATCCGGTCGAACTCCGCGGCGCGCTCCGGGTTGGCGGTACGCCACGCGGCGAGGGACTTGTCCCACTCGGCCCTGAGCTCACGGCCGCGGTCCAGCGCCTCACGGGTGTGCGCGATGACCTCGTCGGCGACGTCGAAGCTCTTCTCGGGGTCGAAGCCGAGCACACGCTTGGTGGCCGCGACCTCGTCGCCGCCGAGCGCCGAGCCGTGCGCGGCCTCGGTGTCCTGGGCGTTCGGGGCGGGCCAGGCGATGATCGAGCGGGCCGCGATGAACGACGGGCGCTCCGTCTCGGCCTTGGCGGCCTGGAGCGCCTTGTAGAGGCCCGCCGGGTCGAGGTCGCCGCTGGGCAGCTGCTCGACGCGCTGGACGTGCCAGCCGTACGCCTCGTACCGCTTGAGGGTGTCCTCGGAGACCGCGGTCTCCGTGTCGCCCTCGATCGAGATGTGGTTGTCGTCCCACAGCATGACGAGGCTGCCGAGCTTCTGGTGCCCGGCCAGCGAGGACGCCTCCGCGGAGATGCCCTCCTGGAGGCAGCCGTCACCGGCGATGACGTAGATGTTGTGGTCGAACGGGGACGTGCCGGGGGCCGCGTCCGGGTCGAACAGGCCGCGCTCGTAGCGGGCCGCCATGGCCATGCCGACGGCGTTGGCGACACCCTGGCCGAGCGGCCCGGTCGTCGTCTCCACGCCCGTGGTGTGGCCGTACTCCGGGTGGCCCGGGGTCTTGGAACCCCAGGTGCGGAACGCCTTGAGGTCGTCGAGCTCAAGGCCGTATCCGGCCAGGTAGAGCTGGATGTAGAGGGTCAGGCTGGAGTGGCCCGCAGAGAGCACGAACCGGTCACGTCCGGCCCATTCCGCGTCCGCGGGGTCGTGCCGCATCACCTTCTGGAAGATGGTGTACGCGGCGGGAGCCAGGCTCATCGCCGTACCCGGGTGGCCGTTTCCGACCTTCTGTACGGCGTCGGCGGCGAGGACGCGGACAGTGTCCACGGCCCGCTGGTCCAATTCGGTCCACTGGAGGTCTGTGGTGGTCGGCTTGGTGCTCACCCTGAGTCAGGGCTCCTCTCCACTGTCGTAAACCGGTGGCTGATACCGCACCGGGCGATGTCGAGCCTACCCCCGACACAACGCGCTGCTTTCGAGTAGTTACCAGGGTGACGGCGACCTGCGGAGTTCGCCTCCTGACGGAGGGTGCCCGTTCATCACCGCGCCACCCCAACACGAGCCCACCCCCGCGAAGGGCGGTGTATCCGCAACGTCTACAGTGGTCTGGTTCGCGCAAGTCTTTACCGGGACTTCACTCCCGGAGCTTGCTGGGATTTCTCTGTCAGGGGTGTGCGTGACGGCCGTCGAGTCCCGACCCGCAGGGGTCGCCTTGACTCCGAGCCCAGGGGGCCATCGCCCGTTCGGGGCCCGCATCAAGGCATTCGTGGCGCTTACCAAGCCGCGGATCATCGAGCTGTTGCTCATCACCACCGTTCCGGTGATGTTCCTCGCCGCTCAGGGTGTGCCAGACCTGTGGCTCGTACTCACTACCACCATCGGCGGATATCTCTCCGCGGGCGGTGCCAACGCGCTGAACATGTACATCGACCGCGACATCGACGCGCTGATGGACCGTACGTCGCAGCGTCCACTTGTCACCGGCATGGTGAGTCCCGTCGAGTGCCTCGTATTCGGCATCGCCCTCGCGGTGATTTCCACCGTCTGGTTCGGCCTGCTCGTCAACTGGCTCTCGGCAGCCCTCGCTCTCGGGGCACTGCTCTTCTACGTCGTCGTCTACACGATGCTTCTGAAGCGCCGTACCTCGCAGAACATCGTCTGGGGCGGAATCGCCGGCTGCATGCCGGTTCTCATCGGCTGGTCCGCCGTGACCAATTCCCTCTCGTGGGCCGCGGTCATTCTCTTCGCCGTCATCTTCTTCTGGACGCCGCCGCATTACTGGCCGCTGTCGATGAAGGTGAAGGAGGACTACGCCCGGGTCGGCGTACCGATGCTTCCCGTCATCGCCACCAACCAGGTGGTCGCCCGCCAGATCGTCCTCTACAGCTGGGTGATGGTGGCGGTGTCGCTGCTGCTGACCCCGCTCGGCTACACCGGCTGGTTCTACACGGCGGTGGCCCTGGTGACCGGCGGATTCTGGCTCTGGGAGGCGCACGGTCTGCAGAACCGGGCCAGGTCCGGAGTGACCGGCGCCAAGCTCAAGGAGATGCGGCTGTTCCACTGGTCCATCACCTACGTCTCCCTGCTGTTCGTCGCCGTCGCGGTGGACCCCTTCCTGCGGTAACCCCGCGCATGCGCTTCCGTCGACGGGCGGGTCACGTGGCACAGACCACGTGGCCCGCCCGTCGCCAGTTGATCTACTGCTCGGTAGCATCCATCACATGGCAGAGACGGCAGAGACCCAGCAGGTGGACAGCAGGCAGGCGGCCCGCGCGGAGCGCCGGGCGGCGAAGCTGGCCAAGCAGATCGGCGCGTTCGCCAAGGAGCACGGCGGCGCCGAGGGCCACCTCGAACACACGGGGCAGACGGGCACCCGCATCGTCCTCGTCGGGCAGGACGGCGGCTGGGGCGACCTCGTCGCACCGTCCTACGCGGTGGCGGACAGCGCGGCGCGGAAGTCCGGGATCACGATGCACGAGAGCTTCGACGGCGACTTCGCGGCCAAGGTCCGCACGGGGCCGTACGAGTGGACCCGGATGGCCGGCATCCAGGTCGGCGGGTCCTCCGACAACCGCTGAGCCGTTCGGGACAGCACACGGGCAACACCTGACACGGGGCTCACCCGTTAGGCCGTGCATACGCACGCCATCGCAGGGAGCCCCGGATGACCGACACACTGCCCGTGGCGGACCTGGTCGATCAGAACTGTCACGGGGTGCTCCGCACCGAGCTGGGCCTCGCCGCCTCCCCTTCGAGGCCCAGCTGTCCACGGCCGGTGCCGGGCCAGCGCAGGGCACCACCTTCTTCGACACCCAGACCTGCTTCGCCGTACGCCGCTGGTGCCCGCCCCTGCTGGACCTGGAGGCGCACTGCGCGCCCGCGCACTACCTCGCGAGGCGCAGGGAACTGGGCGTCGTGGAGACCACCCGCCGCCTGTTGCGCGCCACCGGTGTCTCCGTCTTCCTCGTCGGCACCGGGCTTCCCGGGGACCTCACCGATCCGGCCGAGACCGCGTCCGCGGCCGGCGCCGAGGCCCGGGAGACCGTCCGGCTCGAACGGCAAGCTGCTGTACTCCAGCGGGGCGCGGGCACTGCCCGAACTCCATCTGGTCGCGGCACGGCAGTTCCACGAGGCCTCGGCCGGGTGCTGGGCGGCTGGGTGACGGACGGCGCGTGGTCCCGCGCCGACGCGGCACGGGTCGCCGCACTGATCGGCTCGGGCAACGCGCGGCGGGTCTACGGCCTGGACGGCTGACCCGCCGCGGGGGAGGGGCCGGGGATCAGCTCGCGACGGTGACGGCCGGGGTCTCCTGCGCGGGGATGCCGGCTGTGACCTGCGGACGCTCCCGCATGCTCAGGAAGAGTCGCAGCACGGCGACCCACATCAGCGCGGAGCCGAGCATGTGGACGCCGACCAGGATCTCGGGGACGTCGCTGAAGTACTGCACGTAACCGATCGCACCCTGCGCCAGCAGCACGATCAGCAGGTCACGGGCGCGCGCCCGGGTGTCGGCGGGGGCGTCCACCACCCGCAGCGCCAGCCACATGGCGATGGCCAGGGCGCAGACGACCCAGGCGGCGATGGCGTGGACGTGCGCGGCGGCGGACCAGTCCCACGGCATGCGCGGTACGTCGCTGCTGTCACCGGCGTGCTTGCCGGAGCCGGTCACCGTCGTGCCGAGAGCGATCAGGATCACCGTGGTGACGACGATCGCCCAGGACAGGCCGCGTACCGGCCGGGGTGCGCGCGGGCGCGGTGCGCCGTCGCCCTCGCCGGTCCGTACCCAGGTGATGACGGCGACCGCGAGCAGGCAGTTGGCGAGCAGGAAGTGACCGGCCACCGTCCACGGGTTGAGGCCCGCCCAGACCGTGATTCCGCCGAGCACGGCGTTCCCCATCACGAGCCAGAACTGCGACCAGGCGAGCCGGGTCAGCGTGCGACGGCGGGGCTTGGCGGAACGTACCGCGATGATCGCCCAGCCGACGGCGGCCGACAGGACGTAGGTGAGCATCCGGTTGCCGAACTCGATCGCGCCGTGCAGCCCCTGCTCGGGCGTGGCGAAGAGGCTGTCGTCCGTGCACTTGGGCCAGGTGTCGCAGCCCAGACCGGAACCGGTCAGCCGGACGGCACCGCCCGTGACGATGATGAACACGCTCATCACGACTGCGGAGAGAGCGGCGCGCCGGACCACCTCGTTGGACGGAGTCCAGCGCTTGGCGATGTAGGAGAGGGGGGTTTCCACGCGAACCATCGTAGGCGGGGGCTTGTGCATGTTTTCACGAGGGGTGCGTTATGCCCGAATGCCCTCGGTCACAGCCCGGCGCCTACTCCCAGCGGAAGAACCTCGCCGCCGCGCCCAGCCCGAGCACGGCCCACACCACGAGGATTCCGGCCTCGCTCCACGGCATCGCGGCGCCGTGCTGGAGGACGTCCCTCAACCCCTCCGAGAGGGCCGAGACGGGCAGCAGCCCCAGGACCGACTGGACCGCGTCCGGGAACTTGTCGAGCGGCACGATGACGCCGCCGCCCACCAGGAGCAGCAGGAAGACCAGGTTGGCGGCGGCGAGCGTCGCCTCCGCCTTCAGCGTCCCGGCCATCAGGAGGCCGAGGCCGGAGAACGCCGCGGTGCCCAGCACCAGAAGCAGCAGGACGGCGAAGGGGTTGCCCTGGGGAGACCAGCCGAGTGCGAACGCGATGACCGTCAGCAGCACGACCTGCAGCACCTCGGTGACCAGCACCGACAGGGTCTTGGCGGTCATCAGCGCCCAGCGCGGCAGCGGTGAGGCACCGAGCCGCTTGAGTACCCCGTAACGCCGTTCGAAGCCGGTGGCGATGGCCTGGCCGGTGAAGGCCGTGGACATCACGGCCAGCGCGAGAACGCCGGGCGTCAGGAAGTCGACCGACTCGCCCGCGCCCGTGTCGATGATGTCGACCACGCTGAACAGCACGAGGAGCAGCGCCGGGATGATCACCGTGAGGAGCAGCTGCTCGCCGTTGCGCAGCAGCATCCGCGTCTCCAGCGCGGTCTGCGCGGCGATCATGCGGGGCAGCGGGGCCGCGCCGGGTCGGGGGGTGTACGTACCGGCGCTCATGCGCGCAGCTCCTTGCCGGTCAGTTCCAGGAAGACGTCCTCCAGTGTGTGCCGCTCCACGGAGATGCCGGACGGCATCACTCCGTGCTGGGCGCACCAGGAGGTCACGGTGGCCAGCAACTGGGGGTCGACCTCTCCCGTGATGCGGTACGTGCCCGAGGCCGGCTCCGCCACCGCCGTACCGTCGGGCAGCGCCTTGAGCAGCGATCCGATGTCCAGACCGGGGCGGCCGGTGAAGCGCAGGGTGTTCTCGGCGCCGCCGCGGCACAGGGCCTCCGGACTGCCCTGGGCGATGACCCGGCCCGCGTCGATGATGGCGACGTCGTCGGCGAGCTCCTCGGCCTCGTCCATGAAGTGGGTGGTCAGGACCACCGAGACGCCGTCCGCGCGCAGTTCCCGTACGAGATCCCAGGTGGAGCGGCGTGCCTGCGGGTCCAGGCCCGCGGTCGGCTCGTCGAGGAAGACCAGCTCGGGCCGGCCCACGACGGCCATCGCCAGGGCGAGCCGCTGCTGCTGACCGCCGGAGAGCCGGCGGTAGGTGGTGCGCCCGCAGCCGGCGAGGCCGAGCCGTTCGATCAGGGCGTCGACGTCCAGCGGGTGCGCGTACAGCTTGGCCATGTGGCGCAGCATCTCGTCGGCGCGCGCGCCGGAGTAGACGCCGCCGGACTGGAGCATCACGCCGACACGGGGGCGCAGCGCCCCGGCGTCGGCGACCGGGTCGAGGCCGAGGACGCGTACGGTCCCGGCGTCGGGCCGCCGGTACCCCTCGCAGGTCTCGATGGTGGTGGTCTTGCCTGCGCCGTTCGGGCCGAGGACCGCGGTGACCGCGCCCGCCCGGACGTCGAGGTCGAGGCCGTCCACTGCGGTCCTGGTGCCGTACCGCTTCACCAGGCCGGTGACCTGGACGACGGGCTCGCTGTTCATGGCGGGAAGTCTAGGCAGTCGCCGAGCGGCCCCGGGGCGCGGGTCCCACAGGGCCCGAATGCGCCAATGTGGCGGCGGGCCGCGGCGGCGCACCGCTCCGGGAGCCGTGGGTAAGTGCCCGCACGATGCCCCGGTACACCCCGAAGTCCGGCCAATCGCCGCGCCGGCTCCGGTGGGCGCCCTACCCCGCGCCGCCCCAGGTGCCCCATGCTCCTCCCTGAGCTCAAGCGCTTGCTGTGCCCCCCACACGCACCAGCGGGCAGCGGCAGCTGTGAGTGGCACCCGCGCCTGTTCCTTCATCCCCTACGGCGGGAGACCCCCGCCGACTCCTGAAGGAGAGCTCGTGACCAGACGTACACCTCGTCTCAGACGGCGGTTCGCCGCCGCACTTCTCACCGCCGCGGCGACCGCGGTACCCCTGCTGACCGGCACCCTGCCGGCCCAGGCGCGGCCGGCCGACCCCGTGCCGCAGTCCGCCTACCAGACCAAGTCCGAGGGCAAGCTGCTCAAGCAGTTCGCCGGCCAGGAGAAGGTGACCTTCTGGGTGAGCCTCGCGGAGGAAGCGGATGTCGCGTCCGCCCGCGCGGCGAAGGGCAAGACCGCCAAGGCCCGCGCCGTCTACGAGACGAAGACGGCGTTCGCCAAGAAGTCCCAGGCCGGGATCATCGAGCTGGCCAAGGACGCCGGAGCGGCGTACAAGTCGTTCTGGATCGCCAACACCGTGCAGATCACCGGCGACAAGGCACTCGCCGAGAAGATCGCGGCCCGTCCGGACGTCGCCGCCATCGAGGCCGACGACCCGGTCACGATTCCCGACCCCCTGCCGGGCACCAGCGAGCCCGAGGTCGACGCCGTCGAGTGGAATCTCGACCGGATCAACGCCCCCAAGGTCTGGAACGACCTGGGCGTACGCGGCGACGGCATCGTCGTGGCCAACATCGACAGCGGGGTCCAGTTCGACCACCCGGCGGTCGCGGCCGCCTACCGGGGCCTGAAGCCGGACGGCACGTACGACCACGCGTACAACTGGTTCGACCCCACCAAGGTCTGCACGGGCACCGCGCCCTGCGACAACAACGGCCACGGCACCCACACCATGGGCACCATGGTCGGCGACGACGGGGCCGGCAACCAGGTGGGCGTCGCCCCCGGCGCCCGGTGGATCGCCGCCAAGGGCTGCGGGACCAGCTCCTGCGCCCAGGCGACGCTGCTCGCCTCCGGCCAGTGGATGGTCGCGCCCACGGACGCCTCGGGCGCCAACCCCCGGCCGGACCTGGCGCCGGACGTGGTGAACAACTCCTGGGGCTCGAACGTCATCGACACCTGGTACAAGGCGACCGTCCAGTCATGGCGTGACGCGGGCATCTTCCCCGCCTTCTCCAACGGGAACAACGGCTCGGGCTGCAACACCGCTGGGTCGCCCGGCGCCTACTCCAACAGCTACTCGTCGGGCGCCTTCGACATCAACAACGCCATCGCGAGCTTCTCCTCGCGCGGCACCGGCGAGGCCGGCACGCTCAAGCCGAACCTCTCGGCGCCCGGTGTCAACGTCCGCTCCTCGTGGATGGGCGGCGGCTACAACACCATTTCCGGTACGTCGATGGCCTCCCCGCACACCGCCGCCACCGTGGCGCTGATGTGGTCGGCCTCGCCCGCGATCCGCGGCAACATCGCGGAGACGGAGAAGCTCCTCGACCAGACCGCGATCGACACCGACAACACGACCTGCGGCGGCACCGCGGCCAGGAACAACGTCTGGGGCGAAGGGCGCCTCGACGCGTACGCCGCGGTCAGCGCCACCCCGCGCGGCCCGCTCGGCGCGCTCGGCGGCACGGTCGGCTCCGGTGGCGCGGCCGTCGCGGACGCCACCGTGACCCTGGACGGACCGATGAAGTCGACGGTCAACACCGGGGCGGACGGTTCGTACGCCCTGCCCAAGGTGATGGCCGGCGACTACCGGATCAGCGTCTCCAAGTTCGGGTTCCACCCCGCCGAGTCCACCGTCACGGTCGTCGAGAACGAGACGGCGACCAAGGACTTCACCCTGGAACAGGCGCCCAGCGCGACACTCGGCGGCACCGTGAGGACCGAGGCGGGCGTCGAAGCCGGTGCGAACGTCGTGGTCCAGGGCACTCCGGTGAAGACGGTCTCGGCCGCCGACGGTACGTACTCGGTGACCCTGCCCGTCGGTACGTACAACGTGGCCGTCACCCCCGTCAGCCGGTGCGCCACGGCGACGAGCGTGAGCGTGGAGCTGACCGCCGCGGTCACCAGGGACATCGACCTGGCGAGCCGCGCGGACACCTTCGGCATGACCTGCCGGGCGGGCACGGGTGCCTTCCCGACCGGTGACACGAAGCTGGCCATGTCCAGCGCGACCAGCGGTTCGGCCCGGTTCGACCTGCCGTTCCCGGTCGGGCTGTACGGAAAGACGTACCGCGCCGCCACCGCCACCACCGAGGGTGTTCTCGGACTCGGCTCCGTCAGCACCTCGTCCGTGAACGGCAGCCTGCCGACCACGGGTACTCCCAACGGCGCGCTCTACCCCTTCTGGGACAACCTGCAGATCGACAGCACCTCCAACGTCTCGGGCGTCTACTGGGCGGCCCGCGGCACGGCGCCGCACCGCTCGGTGGTCGTCGAATGGCGGGACGTGCAGATCACCGCCTCCACCACCCAGCGGATCAGCTTCGCCGCGGTCATCGGTGAGGACGGCTCCGTCTCCTACCACTACAAGGACATCGGCGAGGGAACCTACGAGAACGGCTCCAGCGCCACCGTCGGCATCGAGAGCGACACCGGTACGGACGCCCTGCTGTACTCCTACAACCAGGCGGCCGTCACGGACGGCACGGCCCTCTCCTTCAGCACCGGCAGGAGCGCGGTGGTCGCCGGCACCGTCACCGACGAGAACGACGGCAAGCCGGTGGCCGGCGCCACCGTGAAGGTCGGCCAGGACGGTACCGCCATCGCCACCGGCACCACGGGAGCCGACGGCAGCTATCTCGTCCAGGTCCCGGCAGGCACCACCGAGTCCGGCTACGCCATCACGGTCGGGGCGGACCACTACGCCGGCGTCACCGCGGAGCGCGCACTGAAGGCCAAGGACATCGCCGTGGCCGACGCGGCACTCCGGACAGGTCTCGTCACGACGTCCGCGGCGCAGTACACCCTGGTCGTTCCGGCCGAGCAGGGCCGAACCCGCACCCTGACCGTCAGCAACTCGGGCATCGCCACGCCCTACACGGTGAAGGAGGAGAGCGACGCCGCCTGGATCACGGTCGCACCGGCCTCCGGAGAACTGGCCAAGGGCGCCGAGCAGAAGGTGGAGCTCACCTTCGACACCACGGGCGCCGCTCCGGGGACGGTTCTCACCGGCACCCTGCTCGTCTCCTCGGAAAGCGGCAGGGCGCCCGTGGTCGAGGTTCCGCTGAAGGTCGTCGTCCCCGCCTACCAGGCGGCCCTCGACACCGGCGCCGCCGGTTCGACGACGGACCTGCTCGGTGACAGCTGGGGAGCGGACCGGGCGTACGCGGCCGGTTCGTACGGCTACATCGGGACCACGAGCAAGGCCGGCACGACGAAGACCATCTCCGGCACGAGCGAGCAGGCGCTGTACCGCACGGCCCGCACCGGCGCGCTGGAGTACCGCTTCGACAACGTCCCCAACGGGGTCTACCGCGTCGAGCTGGGCTTCGCCGAGGTCAGCGGCACCAAGCCGGGGGCCAGGGTCTTCGACGTGCTCGCCGAGGGCAAGGAGTACGTCTCCAACCTCGACATCGCGCTGGAGAAGGGCACGTACACCGCCCTGGACAAGACGATCACGGTGGAGGTCACCGACGGCCAGCTCAACGTCCGGCTGTCGGCGATCCATGGCAAGTCCCTGGTGAACTCGGTCCGGGTCTCGCAGCGGCCGGACCTGACCGGCTGAACCACGGCCGGCGGCTGACGCGCCGGAGCTCACGGCCCGTCCGGCACCCTGCCGGGCGGGCCGTCGTGCGGCGCCGCGGCGGTTCCGCGGGACCGGTCGGGCACGGGAGAATGATCATTTCCGCAGGTCAAGTTAGGTATGCCTAAGTGATGAACCCCATCAGGCCATGATCGGGGGGCGGGTTGTCAGGCTCCGGTGAATTACGCAACAATGGCGTTGTGAAATACGTTGGCGAGGCTCCGCAGGAGGAACTCGCGACCGGTGAGCGCTCGACGCGCAACCGGGTCGCGCGCTCCATCCTGGACCACGGCCCCTCCACCGCCGCCGACCTGGCGAAGCGCGTCGGCCTTACCCAGGCCGCCGTCCGCCGTCATCTCGACGCCCTCGTCTCCGACGGTGTCGTCGAGGCCCGCGACCAGCGGGTGTACGGGGCACGGACCCGGGGGCGTCCCGCCAAGGTGTTCGCCCTGACCGATTGCGGCCGGGACGCCTTCGACCAGTCCTACGACAAGCTCGCCGCCGACGCCCTGCGCTGGATCGCCGAGACCGCGGGCGACGAAGCGGTCGTCGCGTTCGCCCGCGCCCGCATGGCCGCGCAGGCCGAGGCGTACCGCGCCGCGGTCGAGGCCGCGGCCCCCGAGGACCGCACCGAGGCACTGGCCAGGGCCTTGTCGGCCGACGGGTACGCTGCTACGGCGCGAAGTGCGCCCGGCCCGCAGCAGGGCGAGCAGTTGTGCCAGCACCACTGCCCGGTCGCGCATGTCGCCGAGCAGTTCCCGCAGCTGTGCGAGGCGGAGACGGAGATCTTCTCCAGCCTGCTCGGGACCCATGTGCAGCGTCTGGCCACCCTCGCCCACGGCGACGGTGTGTGTACGACGTATGTGCCGCGCAGCGGCCACGCAACACCACAGACCACATCAGTTTCTGCAAGCACTGCCGGGAGGAACCCCGCATGACGCTCCCCACGGAGACTGCCCACCCTGAGCTCGAGGGTCTGGGCACGTACGAATTCGGTTGGGCCGACTCCGACGCGGCAGGCGCTGCGGCCAAGCGCGGCCTCTCCGAGGCTGTCGTGCGCGACATCTCGGAGAAGAAGAACGAACCCGAGTGGATGCTGAAGCTGCGGCTCAAGGGCCTCAAGCTCTTCGGCAAGAAGCCCATGCCGAACTGGGGCTCGGACCTCTCGGGCATCGACTTCGACAACATCAAGTACTTCGTGCGGTCGACGGAGAAGCAGGCGGAGTCCTGGGAGGACCTGCCCGAGGACATCAAGAACACGTACGACAAGCTCGGCATCCCCGAGGCGGAGAAGCAGCGCCTCGTCGCCGGTGTCGCCGCGCAGTACGAGTCCGAGGTCGTCTACCACCAGATCAACGAGGAGCTGGAGGCGCAGGGTGTCATCTTCATGGACACCGACACCGCGCTGAAGGAGCACCCGGAGCTCTTCCAGGAGTACTTCGGCACCATCATCCCGGTCGGCGACAACAAGTTCGCCTCGCTGAACACGGCCGTCTGGTCCGGTGGCTCGTTCATCTACGTGCCGAAGGGCGTGCACGTGGAGATCCCGCTCCAGGCCTACTTCCGTATCAACACGGAGAACATGGGCCAGTTCGAGCGGACGCTGATCATCGTCGACGAGGACGCCTACGTCCACTACGTCGAGGGCTGCACCGCGCCGATCTACTCGTCGGACTCGCTGCACTCCGCGGTCGTCGAGATCATCGTGAAGAAGGGCGGCCGCTGCCGCTACACGACCATCCAGAACTGGTCGAACAACGTCTACAACCTCGTCACCAAGCGCGCCGTGGCGTACGAGGGCGCGACCATGGAGTGGGTCGACGGCAACATCGGCTCCAAGGTCACCATGAAGTACCCGGCCATCTACCTGATGGGCGAGCACGCCAAGGGCGAGACCCTGTCCATCGCCTTCGCGGGCGAGGGCCAGCACCAGGACGCCGGCGCCAAGATGGTCCACATGGCCCCGAACACCTCGTCCAACATCGTCTCCAAGTCGGTGGCACGAGGCGGCGGCCGTACCTCATACCGCGGTCTCATCGAGATCGGCGAGGGCGCGCCCGGCGCGAAGTCCAACGTGCTCTGTGACGCGCTGCTGGTCGACACCATCTCGCGCTCCGACACGTACCCGTACGTCGACGTCCGCGAGGACGACGTGTCGATGGGTCACGAGGCGACCGTCTCCAAGGTCTCCGAGGACCAGCTCTTCTACCTCATGAGCCGCGGACTCACCGAGTTCGAGGCCATGGCGATGATCGTGCGCGGCTTCGTCGAGCCGATCGCCAAGGAGCTGCCCATGGAGTACGCCCTTGAGCTCAACCGGCTGATCGAGCTGCAGATGGAGGGTTCGGTCGGCTAGTACGCCTGCCGACCGCGTCCCCCGACTTCTTGACTGAGAAAGCGAGCACTACGACAGCCATGGCTGAGGCTCAGAACTCCCCCACTCTCGGCTCCGCTCGAGCGGGGGGGCCCCTTCCGGCGGGCTCCACCACCGCCGGGTCCATCGCGGTGGCCGCCGAGTCGACCGTCGCCACGCGCATGAGCGCGCCGCCCTCCTTCGACGTCGCGGACTTCCCCGTCCCGCACGGCCGTGAGGAGGAGTGGCGGTTCACGCCGCTGGCGCGCCTTCGCGGGCTGCACGACGGCACCGCCGTCGCCACCGGTGACGCCGTGAAGGTCGCGATCGAGGCCCCGGAAGGGGTCACCGTCGAGACCGTCGGCCGCGAGGACTCGCGGCTCGGCAAGGCCGGCACCCCGGTGGACCGTGTCGCCGCCCAGGCATACACGTCCTTCGCGCAGGCGTCGGTCGTCACGGTCGCCAAGGAGGCCGTGCTGACCGAGCCGATCCGGATCGCCGTGCACGGCGAGGGCGGCGTCGCCTACGGCCACCAGCTCATCGAGCTCGGAGCCTTCGCCGAGGCCGTCGTCGTGATCGACCACACGGGTGACGCGGTGCTCGCCGCCAACGTCGACTACGTCCTGGGTGACGGTGCCAAGCTCACCGTCGTCTCGGTCCAGGACTGGGACGAGACGGCCGTCCACGTCGGTCAGCACAACGCGCTGATCGGCCGGGACGCCTCGTTCAAATCGATCGTCGTCACCTTCGGCGGCGACCTCGTCCGCCTGCACCCGCGCATCAGCTACGCGGCCCCCGGCGGTGAGGCCGAGCTCTTCGGCCTGTACTTCACCGACAAGGGCCAGCACCAGGAGCACCGCCTCCTCGTCAACCACAACACCCCGCACTGCAAGTCCAACGTCGCCTACAAGGGCGCGCTGCAGGGCGACGGTGCGCACGCCGTATGGATCGGTGACGTCCTCATCCAGGCCAAGGCCGAGGGCACCGACACGTACGAGATGAACCGCAACCTCGTCCTCACGGACGGCGCGCGGGTCGACTCCGTGCCGAACCTGGAGATCGAGACCGGCGAGATCGTCGGCGCCGGCCACGCCTCCGCGACCGGCCGCTTCGACGACGAGCAGCTCTTCTACCTCCAGTCGCGCGGAATCCCCGCCGAGGAGGCCCGCCGCCTCGTCGTGCGCGGCTTCTTCGCCGAGCTCGTCCAGCAGATCGGCCTGCCGGACGTCGAAGCGCGCCTGCTCGACAAGATCGAGACCGAGCTGAAGGCGTCCGTCTGATGGCCTTCGTCAAAGCCTGTGCGCTGAGTGAGCTGGAGGACGACACCCCGAAGCGGGTGGAGCTCGACGGCACGCCGGTGTCCGTGGTGCGCACCGAGGGCGAGGTGTTCGCGATCAACGACATCTGCTCGCACGCGAACGTCTCGCTGTCGGAGGGCGAGGTCGAGGACTGCATGATCGAGTGCTGGTTGCACGGATCGAGTTTCGACCTGCGTACCGGCAAGCCGTCCGGCCTTCCCGCGACGCGCCCCGTTCCCGTTTACCCCGTAAAGATCGAAGGGGACGATGTGCTCGTCTCCGTCACCCAGGAGACCTGAGTTCATGGCAACGCTTGAAATCCGCGACCTGCACGTCACCGTCGAGGCCGACAACGCCACGAAGGAGATCCTCAAGGGCGTCGACCTGACCGTGAAGCAGGGCGAGACCCACGCCATCATGGGCCCCAACGGCTCCGGCAAGTCCACCCTCGCGTACTCGCTCGCGGGTCACCCCAAGTACACGATCACCAGTGGCACGGTGACCCTGGACGGCGAGAACGTCCTGGACATGACCGTCGACGAGCGCGCCCGCGCCGGGCTCTTCCTCGCCATGCAGTACCCGGTCGAGATCCCCGGCGTATCGGTCTCCAACTTCCTGCGCACCTCCGCCACCGCCGTCCGCGGTGAGGCGCCCAAGCTGCGTACGTGGGTGAAGGAGGTCAAGGAGACGATGGCCGGCCTCCAGATGGACCCGGCGTTCGCCGAGCGCAACGTCAACGAGGGCTTCTCCGGCGGTGAGAAGAAGCGCCACGAGATCCTTCAGCTGGAGCTCCTCAAGCCGAAGATCGCCATCCTCGACGAGACCGACTCCGGCCTCGACGTCGACGCGCTGCGCGTCGTCTCCGAGGGCGTCAACCGGGTCCGTGAGAGCGGCGAGGTCGGCACCCTGCTGATCACGCACTACACGCGGATCCTCCGGTACATCAAGCCCGACTTCGTCCACGTCTTCGCCAACGGCCGCATCGCCGAGTCCGGCGGCGCCGAGCTCGCCGACAAGCTGGAGAACGAGGGCTACGAGGCATACGTGAAGGGTGGCGCTTCCGCGTGACTGACGCCCGACAGGGTCTCTCCGGCCTCCTCGACACCGAGGCGATCCGTAAGGACTTCCCGATCCTGGACCGCACGGTCCACGACGGCAAGAAGATCGTTTACCTGGACAGCGCGGCGACGTCGCAGAAGCCGCGCCAGGTCCTCGATGCGCTCAACGAGTACTACGAGCGGCACAACGCCAACGTCCACCGCGGTGTGTACACCATCGCGGAGGAGGCGACCGCGCTGTACGAGGGTGCTCGCGACAAGGTCGCGGCCTTCATCAACGCGCCGAGCCGCAACGAGGTGATCTTCACGAAGAACGCCTCCGAGTCGCTCAACCTCGTGGCCAACATGCTCGGCTGGGCCGACGAGCCCTACCGGGTGGACCGCGACACCGAGATCGTCACCACGGAGATGGAGCACCACTCCAACATCGTGCCGTGGCAGCTGCTCTCGCAGCGCACCGGCGCGAAGCTGAAGTGGTTCGGCATCACCGACGACGGCCGCCTCGACCTGTCCAACATCGACGAGATCATCACGGAGAAGACGAAGATCGTCTCCTTCACCCTGGTCTCGAACATCATGGGCACGATCAACCCGGTCGAGCAGATCATCCGCCGTGCCCAGCAGGTCGGCGCGCTGGTCTGCATCGACGCCTCGCAGGCGGCCCCGCACATGGTGCTCGACGTGCAGGCGCTGCAGGCGGACTTCGTGGCCTTCACCGGTCACAAGATGGTCGGCCCGACCGGTATCGGCGTGCTGTGGGGACGGCAGGAACTCCTGGAGGACCTGCCCCCGTTCCTGGGCGGCGGCGAGATGATCGAGACCGTGTCGATGCACTCGTCGACGTACGCTCCAGCGCCGTACAAGTTCGAGGCGGGTACGCCCCCGATCGCCCAGGCCGTCGGCCTCGGTGCGGCCGTGGACTACCTCTCGGCGATCGGCATGGAGAACATCCACCGCCACGAGCAGGCGATCACCGAGTACGCGGTGAAGCGGCTCCTGGAGGTCCCGGACCTCAAGATCATCGGTCCGTCGACGGCCGTGGACCGGGGCGCGACGATCTCCTTCACGCTGGGTGACATCCACCCGCACGACGTGGGTCAGGTCCTGGACGAGCAGGGCATCGCCGTCCGGGTCGGTCACCACTGCGCGCGGCCGGTGTGCCTGCGGTACGGAATTCCTGCGACGACGCGAGCGTCGTTCTATCTGTACTCCACGCCCGCCGAGGTCGACGCCCTGGTGGACGGTCTCGAACACGTCCGGAACTTTTTCGGTTAATGCCACAACTGCTGAGGGTTGACTGGTGAAGCTCGATTCCATGTACCAGGAAGTGATCCTGGACCACTACAAGCACCCCCACGGGCGCGGCCTGCGGGACGGCGACGCCGAGGTGCATCACGTCAACCCGACGTGTGGCGACGAGATCACACTCCGGGTGAGGTACGAAGGCGAGAAGATCGCCGACATCAGCTACGACGGCCAGGGCTGCTCCATCAGCCAGGCCAGTGCCTCCGTGCTGAACGAACTGCTCGTCGGCAAGCAGCTCGGCGAGGCGCAGAAGATCCAGGGCGCGTTCCTGGAGCTGATGCAGTCGAAGGGCCAGCTGGAGCCGGACGACGCGATGGAGGAGGTACTGGAGGACGCGGTCGCGTTCGCCGGTGTCTCCAAGTACCCGGCCCGGGTCAAGTGCGCGCTGCTGAGCTGGATGGCGTGGAAGGATGCGACGGCGCAGGCGCTGTCCGAAGGGAAGACCGCATGAGTGAAGAGACAGTCGCACTGAAGCCGGCCTCCGAGGAGGAGGTCCG
The DNA here is from genome assembly GCF_042717135.1 of Streptomyces sp. NPDC058620. Classification (NCBI taxonomy): domain Bacteria; kingdom Bacillati; phylum Actinomycetota; class Actinomycetes; order Kitasatosporales; family Streptomycetaceae; genus Streptomyces; species Streptomyces sp. NPDC058620. Next base: position 113,181 of record NZ_JBHXQO010000007.1, on the reverse strand, counting down.
CGAGGCGCTGTACGACGTAGTCGACCCCGAGCTGGGTATCGACGTCGTCAACCTGGGCCTCATCTACGGCATCCACGTCGACGACGCCAATATCGCCACCCTCGACATGACGCTGACGTCGGCGGCCTGTCCGCTGACCGATGTCATCGAGGACCAGGCGAAGTCCGCGACCGACGGCATCGTCAGCGAGTTGCGGATCAACTGGGTCTGGATGCCGCCGTGGGGCCCGGACAAGATCACGGACGACGGCCGCGAGCAGCTGCGCGCGCTCGGCTTCAACGTCTGACCGGTTCCTCCGATCGCTGCCGGTCCGGCGCGTACGGGTGTCCGCTGCGGGGCGTCTTTCCCTTGTCGTAAGGGATGGGCGCCCCGCAGCGCTGTGTGCGGTGCGGCATGGCGGGCATGGTCGCGAGGAGTTCTGCGTGCTCAGGCCGAAGCGGTCCCTCCTGGACCGAGTGCGGGGCTCATCCGCCGTACTGCGGGGCGCCGTCCTGCGGGGGTGCGGCGGCGGCCTCGGCGAGGACGGGGCCCAGGTTCTCCGAACGTATCCGGCGGTCGACGTAGAGCAGGCCGTTCACCAGGAGGGGGAAGGGCGCCGAAACGATCTGGGCGACCATCTGCCCGGTCACCATCGCCGCCAGATAGCCGCTCATCGCGATGATCACGGCGGTGGGGCTCGGATCGGAGTCCAGGTCCGCGGTGGTGATCATGGTCGGGAACATGCCGAGGACCGAGAACGGCATCTGGATGATGTAGGCGGCGACGCCCGCTATGACGGACGCCAGCAACCCGGTCCCGAACAGCCGCCACCAGTCGCCGTGTACCAGCTGCGACGAGCGGCGCAGTGCCTCGAAGGGCCGCTGACCCTCGAAGACCACGGCGGCCGGGGCCAGGGAGAACTTCACCCAGAGCCAGATCGCCAGCGGCCCCGTGACCAGGGCGCACAGCGCGCCGAGCGACATGATGGTGAGGGCGCCGGAACTGCCGTCCAGGGTGATGAAGACGACCATCATGGCGATGAACGCGACCGAGGCGAGCAGGACCGGGACGGCCGCGATCAGACCCGTGAGGAACACGGTGCCGATCATGGCCGCCATGCGTGCCCGGGAGCGCCGCCACACGGTGGCGAAGGTGACCGGCCGGCCCAGCACCGCGTCCTGGAGGATCGCCGGGACTGCCCCGTACATCAAGGCGGACGCGAGCACCACGAGGACGATGCCGAGCAGCGCGACGAGACCGAAGGCGGTCACCAGCGGTACGACGTCCGAGGAGGCGGGCTCGACGCCGTCGGGGAGCGAGACGAGGTGTTCCAGATGGCTGGCGACCGCGGAGTAGGCCACGGCCATCGCCGCCGCCATCGCGAGCGCCGCTCCTCCGTACAGCGCGAGGCCCATCCCGAACAGCTGCTTCCAGTACCGGCCCATCGTGGCGAAGGCACCCCCCAGCAGGTCTCCGAGCCTCAGCGGTGCGAGGGGTATCACTCCGGGCTTGGGCGGCGGCATCCAGCCGCCCCATCCCGGCGGCCCGGGGGGTCCGCCGTACGGTCCGCCGCCGTACGGTCCGCCGCCGTACGGCGATCCCCCGAGATGCGCGCCTCCGTATGCGCCGCCCCACCCTGCGTCCTGCGACACTGCTTCTCCGTCATGTTGTTGTTCGTACAGTCGTGCGATGTACCGGTCGGGACACCGTAGCGTCCCGGTCACCCGGGCTTCCGACGTGCAACGGTCACGCCCCGGTCGGGGGCCCCGGGCCGTCCCCCGGGCGTCCTTCGGGCCGGTCGCTGAGACCGGTTCGCCCGCGCGGCCCCCGGCCGGTTAGGTTTTGGTCATGACCGACACGACTTCCCAGGCTTCCCCCCGCACCTCCGGCGCCGTCGCCGCCGGCCTCGCCACCATCGCCGGTGACGGCACCGTCCTCGACACCTGGTTCCCCGCCCCGGAGCTCACGGCCGAGCCCGGCCCGGCCGGCACGCAGCGCCTGACGCCGGACGAGGCCGTGAACCGGCTCGGCGAGGCCGCGGCCAGGGCCATCGGCGTGGACGCCCGCCGCGGTGTGGAGGTCGTGGCCGTCGCCACGGTCATCTCCTCGCTCGACGACAAGCCGCTCGACGCGCACGACGCGTACCTGCGTCTGCACCTGCTCTCCCACCGCCTCGTCCAGCCGCACGGGCAGAACCTCGACGGGGTCTTCGGCCTCCTCGCCAACGTCGCCTGGACCTCGCTCGGTCCGGTCGCCGTCGACGAGCTGGAGACGGTCCGGCTGAACGCCCGCGCCGACGGCCTGCACCTCCAGGTCACCTCGGTGGACAAGTTCCCGCGGATGACGGACTACGTCGCGCCCAAGGGCGTACGGATCGCGGACGCCGACCGAGTCCGGCTCGGCGCGCACCTCGCGGCCGGTACGACCGTCATGCACGAGGGCTTCGTCAACTTCAACGCCGGCACGCTCGGCACTTCGATGGTCGAGGGCCGCATCTCCGCGGGCGTCGTCGTCGGCGACGGCTCCGACATCGGTGGCGGCGCGTCCACGATGGGCACGCTCTCCGGTGGCGGCAACGTCCGCATCACGATCGGCGAGCGCTGCCTGGTCGGCGCGGAGGCGGGTGTCGGCATCGCGCTGGGCGACGAGTGCGTCGTCGAGGCCGGGCTGTACGTCACGGCCGGTACGCGTGTCACCATGCCGGACGGCCAGGTCGTCAAGGCCCGCGAGCTCTCCGGTGCCTCGAACATCCTCTTCCGCCGCAACTCGGTCACCGGCACCGTCGAGGCCCGCCCGAACAACGCGGTGTGGGGCGGACTCAACGAGATCCTGCACCACCACAACTAGGGCGACGCCCCGGTCGGAAGCCGTTTCGTCCTCGATCGCCGGGCGGGCTCGAAAACGAGCCCGTCCGGTCGGTGAACGGACCCGGCCACGTCACTCGGCGGTGGCGGCGAACAGCCTCGTGCGGGCGTCCCGGAGTGCGGCGGCCGCCTCCTCCCCGGCGGGCTGCAAGGGTTCACGGACCGGGCCCGCTACGAGCAGGGTCTTTGCCGTCACCGTGCCGGGGAGGCCGGAGGCCATCATCAACTCGACCAGTTCGATGGTCAGTTCGTTGAGGCGGGCGGCCCCGGCGGTGTCCCCGGTGTCGAACGCGTCCAGTACGGCCCTCATCTGACGCGGTGCCACATTGGCGACCGTGCTCACATAGCCCGCGCCGCCCAGCGCGTACAGCGGAAGGTTCAGTTCCTCGCTTCCCGAGTAGTAGGCGAGCGAGGACCTCGACATCACCTTCGTGGCGCCCAGCAGGTCGTAGCTGCAGTCCTTGACCGCCACGATGCGGGGGTGCTCCGCGAGGCGCAGCAGGGTCTCCGGTTCGATCCTGGTGCCCGTGCGGCCGGGGATGTCGTACAGCATCAGCGGGATGCCGGCGGCGTCCGCGACGCGGTTGAAGTACATCTCCACGGCGGACTGCTGGGGCCGGCTGTAGTACGGCGTCACCACCAACAGGCCGTCGGCGCCCGCCTCTTCGGCCTCCCGGGCCAGTCGCAGCGTATGCCGGGTGTCCGGGCCGCCGACGCCCGTGACGAGCGGGACCGCGTCGCCGACCGCTTCCCGTACCGCCCGGAGCAGTGCGCTCTTCTCGGCGTCCGTCGTGGCCGGTGACTCGCCCGTCGTGCCGCTGAGCACGAGCCCGTCGCAGCCCTCGGCGACCAGCCGGGAGGCATGCTGCCCGGCGGCGTCCAGGTCCAGGTCTCCGGCGGCTGTGAAGGGCGTGATCATGGCGCAGAGGGTGCGGCCGAAGGGGGCGGGGGTGAGGGCTGTCATGTTCGCAGTGTCGGCCGTCGGATCGTGAAGGTCTACTTAGTTCTGCTTCGGATGATGCCGTAGACATGCTGAACAGTCTCGGTGGTGCGTCGCAGCGTCTGGCATGATCGAACGTACGAACGGCAGGCTGACGCGGGGGCGGACGTATGGCAGCACGGTCATCCGAGCGGGTACGGGGACCGGTCTCGGCGGTCCTGTTCACGGTGGGTGCACTGGTCCTCTCGGGCTGCGCCGGGTTCCTCGTCCCGGCGGGCGAGGGCGAACCGGGCCCGACGCCGAGCCCGGCGAGCACCACGGCCCCGCGCGCGAGCATCGAACCGCCCACGGCCGGTGCCCCCGCTCAGGGGTCCTCACCCACCCCCACCCCGCAGGGCGGCTGCCCCGCCTCCGGTGTGCTCGTGGACATGGGGGAGGTGGAGACGGCGATGTTCCACCGGGCCGTCGTCCTCACCCTCACCAACTGCGGTGAGAAGCCGTACCCGGTCAACGGTTATCCGTCGGTCCAGGCCCTGGGCGAGGAGGGTGAGCGGCTTCCGGTGAAGGTCAATCCCGGCGGCTCGTACTTCGGCGCCGACCCGGGCGCCGAGCCGATCACGCTGAAGCCGGGCGGCACCGTGCGCTCGGTCCTCGCCTGGGTGTCCACGCAGGAGGGCGGCGACCTCATCGAGGGCGACGCGCTTGAGATCGCGGCCGCCCCGGACACGGGCGTCCGCGTCTTCCCCCTGGTGGGGCACGACATCCGGCTGATGGACGAGCTCAACATGACCGCCTGGCGTGTCCAGGTACCCAACTGACCCCAGGAGGGCCGGGTATGAAGGAAAGACGCGTCTTCACCCGCTACGTCGCCATCGGCGACAGTCAGACGGAAGGGCTCGGAGACGGCGACGACCTCCGTGGTCATCGCGGCTTCGCCGACCGGCTCGCGGAGATCCTGGCCGCCGACGGTCCCGGGCTGCTCTACGCCAACCTCGCGGTACGGGGCCGGCTCGCCGACCGGGTGAAGGCGGAACAGCTGGAGCCCGCGCTCGCGCTGCGGCCCGATCTCGTCACCGTCGTGGCGGGGATGAACGACCTCGTGCGCCCCGGCTTCGACGCCGCACGGGTCGCCGCCGGCCTGGAGGAGATGTTCGCCGCGCTGACCGCGTCCGGCGCCACGGTGGTCACCGTCACCTTCCCCGACATCGGCCGCATCTCACCCATGGCCCGCCGGGCCGTGCCCCGCGTCCTCGCCCTCAACGCCCGGATCAGGGAGGCCGCCGCCCGGCACGGCGCCCTCGTCCTCGACACCTTCCCGCAGGCGGCGACGGTGGACCCGCGCCTCTGGAGCCGGGACCGGTTGCACGCCGCGCCGCTGGGCCACTCCCGTATCGCCTCCGGCATGGCCGACGTGCTCGGTGTGCCCGGACACGCCGACTGGGCCGCACCGCTGCCGCCCCTGCCCCCACGCTCCTTCGTCCGCAGGGCATCCGTGGAGGTGGGCTGGGCCGCGAACTTCCTGGGGCCGTGGGCGGTCCGCCGGATCAGGGGACGCTCCTCCGGCGACGGCCGCACGGCGAAGCGCCCCGCGCTGATCCCTGTGCGGCCCCTCGCTTGACCCCGCGAGAGCTACCGGGCCTTCGTAGCGGACGGCAGGGACGACCGGAACGCGGACATCGACGCACTCGCCGGGCCGGGTGACGGGGTCGGGTCCCTGACCCCGCAATGGCAGAGGGTGCATACCTTCCCCGGAGTGACGGGCGGCGGGGTGAACCGCTATGCGCCCGCGTTGAGCATGGTCCCGGGTGGCGGGGGGTGAAGTGCGTCTAGGCTTGGGCGGCCTGAACTCCGTACCCCACGGGGTACGCCCGAGTCGTCCCGAGGAGAACCACCTGATGTCCGCAGAGCGCCCCTCCCTGCCGCCGGTGCGGCTGCACTCCGAGGCCGAGCTGGCACGGGACGCGCTCGCCGCTCCGCTGCTCGCCCGTGCCGTCAGGCTCGCTCGCTGGGCCGGACCCGGGACGCGGGTCGGCGCGGGTGGTGAGCTGGTCGAGGCGCAGCTGCCGGCGGCGGCCGAGCACCTGGGCCTCGACGCCGACGAGGACGGTGCCGCGTACGCCAGTGAGGCGTGGCGCCTCGCGGTCGACACCGGGCTCCTGGACGTCGAGGACCCCGCGGACGCCGAGGAGGCCGAGGACGGGGATGACGGGGAGGGGGGACCGGAGGGCGGAGAGGCGGAGGGGACCGTCACCGTCGGCGAGAACCTGGCCCTGCTGACCGGCGGCTCCCCGCAGGACGTGCTGGCGATCTGGCTCGACGGTCTGGAGGCCGTGTACGCCGACGCCACCGCGCCGGCCTTCGACGACTTCGCCGACCTCGTCAACGAGGACGGTTCGATCGACTTCGACGCCCTGGACTGGGACCCGGAGGCGGAGGCGGAGTTCCTCGACGGAGTGCTCGGCAATCTGTACCTGCTCACCGTCTCGGAGGCCGGCCCCGGTGAGGGCCCGCTGCCGCTGCCCGCCCTCGCCGCGTCGATGATCGTGCCCGATGACATGGACGAGCCCACCGACGACGTCCTGGAACAGGTGTCGGAGGCGATGATGCGCCTCGACGACCAGTTCCGGGTGCTCGAACCCATCGGCATCGTCGAGTACCGGCCGCTGGACGAGACGCTGCTGACCGAGGAGGGCGAGGACGGGGCGCCGTCGGCCGACGAGGAGGACGTCACCCGCTACGGGCTGGTGAAGCTCACCCCGCTCGGCCTCTACGGCGTCCGGGCCCGGATGCTGGAGGCGGGGGTGGACGCTCCCGCGATCGGCGACCTCACGGAGAAGGGGGCCGAGGAGCTGCTCGCGGGCATCGCGTACTACCCCGAGGCCGCCGTACGCGCCGAGACCGAGCTGTGGCTCGGCCGGCACGGGAGCGCCGGTGCGGTGACGGCCGCGCGCGAGCTGCTGAGCGCCTCGCGCGGTTCCGACGCCGGCGCGCCGCTGCGCCGGCTCCACTGTCAGCAGGCCCTCGCCCTGGTCGGCCCGGAGGCGGAGCCCGCCGTGCGCGCGGTGCTGGACGACTCCGAACTGGGCGGTCTGGCGCGGGTCTGGCTCGCGGAGCGGGGTGCGGCCGACGTGCCCCCGCCGCCGGAGTCCATGATCTTCTGGCTGGCCGTCGACACGATCGCCGCCCAGCTCGACGCCGAAGGTGATCTGGACGAACTCCAGGGCCTGGTGGAGGGTCTGTCGGGTCAGCACAGCGGCTTCTTCGACGAGGTGTGGCGGGTGGACCATCCCGGCACGGCTGAGGTCCTGGAGGCGATGGGGCGGCTGCACAGCGACAAGAAGGCGGCGAAGGAGGCGCGGAAGGCGGCGTTCAAGGCGCGTTCGCGCAAGAGCGGCTGACGTTCGGTCAGGGGCTTCGGGCGGTCGACGGCTTCAAGCTCTCCGGGCGGCATCCTCGGCGAGGTCGAGGGTGCCGCCTGTGGCCGCGGTGGGGCTCCGGGCGCACGAACTCGGCAGGTCACGGGCATCTCTGGCCACAGCCTCACAGGAAGGGTGCCGCTCGAAGTCGTTCGTTGTTCAACCTCCGTTGGTGTGAGGGAGGGAGCCTGGGCGCGCAAACCACCCGCCCGTTACCTCACATGGAGTCCGCGATGTCCTTCACTCGCAGGGAATTCACCCGGCAGTCCGCCCTCACCGGTGCGGGTATCGCCCTCACCGGTGCGGTCGGCGCGCTCGCCACCGCCCCAGGCGCCCTGGCCGCCGAGGACCCGGAGCACGGCCCGGGCCACGGCTCCGAGAACGGCCGCGGGCACGGTCACGACAAGTCGCCGGGTTACGGGCCGCTGCTCCCCGACCCCGAGGGCATCCTCGCGCTGCCCGCCGGATTCTCGTACCGGATCGTCACGCACAGCGGTGTCACCACGCTGGAGTCCGGCGAGCCCACCCCCTCCAACCACGACGGCACGGCCGCCTTCGAGGGTCCGCGCGGAGTGACGCTGCTCGTCAACAACCACGAGCTCAAGGGCCCCCGCTCGAAGTGGAAGTACCCCGTCCCGCTCGCCGAGGGCCTGGTCTACGACCCCGCCGCGTCCGGTGGCTGCACGGTCGTCGAGACCCGTAACGACGGCCGGACGGCCGAGTGGGTCGGCATCGCCGGCACCTCCACCAACTGCGCGGGCGGCTCCACCGCCTGGGGCACCTGGCTGACCTGTGAGGAGAACTCCGACAAGGCCGGACAGAACGGGATGACCAAGGATCACGGCTACGCGTTCGAGGTCGACCCCTACGACCGGCGCGCCAACCGTGACCCGCGGCCCATCAAGGCGTTCGGCCGGTACGACCACGAGGCGGTCGTCATCGACCCCAAGGCGGGCCACGCCTACCTGACCGAGGACGCCTCCGGCCCGAACGGACTGTTCTACCGCTGGGTCCCGCCGCAGGGCTTCAAGCACGGCCGCGGCAAGCTCCGCACCCTCGCCGACGACGCCGGAGTCCTCCAGGCCGCCAAGTGCTTCGACCGCAACGGCGTGTTCGTCGACGACCTCTCCCGCGCCACGAAGACCGGCACGGTCTACGGCGTGGACTGGGTCGACGTCCCCGACCGTGACGCCAGGACCGTCCCCGTGCGCAAGCAGTTCGGCCAGCTGGACGTCACCCGGGGTCGCAAGCTCGAAGGCATGTGGTGGGGAGACGGGGGCGCGTACCTCGTCTCCTCGTACGCCCGCGACGAGAGCCCCGTCGAGCACGACGGGCAGGTCTGGTTCTACGACCCCAAGCGCCGCACGCTGACCCTGAAGGTGCTTCTCGGCATCAACCCCGACCCGTCCAAGGACGGCGCCTTCGACAGCCCGGACAACATCACCGTCTCGCCGTACGGCGGTCTCGTCATCGCCGAGGACGGCGAAGGCATCTCGCACCTCTTCGGCGCCACGGAGAACGGCCGTACGTACCCGATCGCACGCAACGACCTCAATGTGGGCACGGCCGAGGCCCCCGCGTACAGCGAGTTCGCGGGCGTCACCTTCTCGCCCGACGGGAAGACGCTCTTCGCCAACATCCAGACGCCCGGCATCCTGCTCGCCATCACCGGGCCGTGGAAGCGCCAGCCGAACCGGCCCCGCACCGCGGGCGGCACGACGTCGGACTGACCCGTCACGGTGAGACAGTGCGCGTGCGCGCTGCGTCGTGAAGCCTGGAGGAAGCCCGGCCCGCGGGTCGGCCACGCCCCGTCGGGAAGCGAGAACCGCCACACCTTCGGGGGGCGTTCCTGGGCGGCATTCCGCATAGCGCCCCTGGTGGCAGCGGGCAGAAGCCCCGTGCGGCGCCGGAACGGCTGATTACGAATCCGGCACTACTGCGCCCCCAGGAGTGGTCGGGCATGGCGTCGGGCGCTCTCAGGGCGCATACTCGACGTAATGAAACAGTCAGCCGGTTCCCGGCGTCACCTGCCTTCCAGTCCCTTCAACCGCCCGGCCCAGGCGGCCCCACCGGTCGAATGTTTCGATGTGGGCGACAGGGTGTCGCACGACCAGTTCGGGCTCGGCAGAATCCTCGCTGTCGAGGGCGACAACGATGCGGTCCTCATCGACTTCTCTGGGCGACAGGGGAGGATTCTGAGCCCGTACTCCAAGCTGACCAAGCTCTGAGAAGGATCACGAGCACACACAGCGTCCGCCTGGAGAATCCTCGGACCCGGGGCACCTGAGAGCCATCAGGTGCCCCGGAAGCCGTTTCCGGGGGGTGCCCGTCGCCGGGTTTACAGGGACTTGGCGGCGGGCTTCACCATGCCCCGGACGGTCCGTGACTTCACGAACTCGCCCATGCCGGTCATCTCCCACTCGCCGGAGAACTGCTTGATCAGCTTGGCCATCAGCACGCCGGTCTGCGGCTCCGCACCGGTCAGGTCGAAGCGGACCAGCTCCTCGCCGGTGGCCGCGTCGATCAGCCGGCAGTACGCCTTGGCGACCTCGGTGAACTTCTGGCCGGTGAACGAGTTGACCGTGAAGACCAGGCCGGTCGCCTCGGCGGGGATGCGGCCCAAATCCACGACGATCACCTCGTCGTCACCGGCGCCCTCACCCGTGAGGTTGTCGCCGGAGTGCTTGACCGCGCCGTTCAGGATGGAGAGCTTGCCGAAGTAGCAGCTGTCCAGGTGATTCCGGTTGGGGCCGTAGGCGATGACGGACGCGTCCAGGTCGATGTCCTTGCCGCGGAACGCCGGCTCCCAGCCGAGGCCCATCTTGACCTGGGAGAGCAGCGGCTTGCCGCCCTTGACGAGGGAGACCGTCTGGTTCTTCTGGAGGCTGACGCGGCCCTTGTCCAGGTTGATCTTGCCGGAGCCCGCGGGCGCCGGTGCGGCGGCGGGCGGGGCGGGCGGAGCCGCCGGGGCCGGGGGAGCGATCCGCGGGTCGACGGGGGCGGCCTGCGGGACCGGCGGGGCGGGGGCGGCCGCCGGGGCGGGCTCCTCCACCGAGACGCCGAAGTCCGTGGCGATGCCCGCCAGCCCGTTCGCGTAGCCCTGGCCGACGGCGCGGGCCTTCCAGACGCCGTTGCGCAGATAGATCTCGATGACCACGAGCGCTGTCTCGGCGCCCAGTCGGGGCGGTGTGAAGGAGGCGAGCGCGGTGCCGTCGTCCGCGTTGCGCACGGTGGCCGTGGGCTCGATGCCCTGGAAGGTCTGGCCGGCGGCGTCGGGGCTCGCCGTGATGACGATCTTCTCGATGCCGGGCGGGATCGCCGTGGTGTCCACCACGATCGCGTCGGGCGCCGAGCCGCCGCCGGACCGGTAGGTCACGCCGGAGCCCGAGGGCTGGTTGTAGAAGATGAAGTCGTCGTCGGAGCGCACCTTGCCGTCGGCGGTGAGCAGCAGGCCCGAGACGTCGAGCCGCACGGGAGCGGCGACGTCCACCGCCACGCGGGCGGCGGAGAGAGGGATGTTCGAGCCGGGTGTCATTGCGGTCATGCACGGGGTAACGAACGACCCCGCTTTGCCGTTCCCTTACCTTTGCCCCGCGTGCTCCGTACGGGTTCCGCCGTGCCCGGGTGGGCTCCGTACGGGTTCCTTCCGTCCGGCGTGCTCCGTCCCGCGTGCTCCGTACGGCTCAGCGGGCGCCCCGCTGGTTGCGGGGGTGGCTGCGGGCGGCGCGCTCGTTGCCGTGCTTGTACGCCCCGGTCCAGCGGGCCATGACGAGTTGGGCGTCTCCCGCGGCCACCTCGGTCAGGAACTTCTCGGCCCGGGCCCCGCGCAGGGTGCCCGCGGGGCGGCCATGGTGGGTGAGGGTGACGCTTGCGTCGGCATGCTGCTCGTACAGGAATCCGGAAGGTTTCGGCATGGCCCGCATGATGCCCGCGCGCACGGCGGGCTGTCACCGGAGTTCCGGCATCCCCGGGCTCGCGGTCAGCGGGGCCAGATCGGCGGGTCGGTGACGAAGTGGCCGCCGATGTGGGCGTGCTCCGGCTTGGCGGGGTCCAGTTCGCCCTGCTCGGCGACGAGTTCGGCCGCGTACGGCTCGGAGTCGTCCTTGGGCTCGTACCCCAGGGACCGGGCCGAGCTCAGGTCCCACCACAGGCGCGTGTTGTCCGACGAGCCGTAGACGACGGTGTGCCCGACGTCCTCGGCGGTGAGCGCGGCGTGGAACAGCCTGGCGGCGTCGGCCGGGCTCATCCAGACCGAGAGCATCCGCACCGAGGTGGGCTTCTCGAAGCACGAGCCGATGCGCACGGACACGGTCTCCATGCCGTGCCGGTCCCAGTAGAGCTGGGCGAGGTCCTCGCCGAAGGACTTGGAGAGGCCGTAGAAGGTGTCGGGGCGGCGGGTGACCTCGACCGGGATCAGCGGGTCGCCGGGGAGCGGGCGCGGGGTGTAGCCGATGGCGTGGTTGGACGAGGCGAACACCGTGCGGCGCACGCCCTCCTCGCGCGCGGCCTCGTAGAGGTTGTAGGTCCCCTCGATGTTCGCGCGCAGAATCTTGTCGAAAGAGGCTTCCAGGGAGATGCCCGCGAGGTGGATGATCGCATCGACGCCCCGCACCGCCTCGCGCAGCGCGTCCTTGTCGCCCAGGTCGGCGACGACCGCGCCCGGTTCGCCCTCGACCGGGACGATGTCGAGGAGCCGGAGCTCGTATCCGTACGCGGGAAGCAGGGCGCGCATCAGGGTGCCGAGGCCGCCGGCGGCGCCGGTGAGCAGGACGGTACGGGGAGCGGGCATTGGGGGATCTCCTCGGTGCGGTCGCGGACGCGACAGACGCGCGCAGCACATCAAATCCATGGATGACATTCACATGCATGGACAAGCTACGAACGCGCGGCGGATCGCGTCAAGTGTTTCGTGGAGTGGGTGAGTCCGCCTCCAGGTCGGTGTTGCTGTCTTGACCTGCGCCAGGTGGCTGCTTTAGCGTGGCGGCGTTCATAAATATGGACACTGATCAGAATTGTGCACGCCTGAACCTGCTCAGGGAGCGTCTGTGACCTCAGCCCCCCTTGCCGCCCGGCTCACTCACGTCGCCGGGCCGCTCTTCTTCCCCGTCACCGCGTACGGGCCGGACGGTGCCATCGACCTGACCGCCTTCCGTACGCATGTGCGCGACGGCATCGACGCCGGCGCGGCCGCGGTCTTCGCGTGCTGCGGCACGGGCGAGTTCCACGCGCTGACCCCGGACGAGTTCCGGCTTCTCGTCGCCGCCGCGGTCGAGGAAGCGGCCGGGCGGGTGCCCGTCGTCGCCGGCGCCGGATACGGCACCGCGCTCGCGATCCAGTACGCGAAGCTCGCCGAGGAGGCGGGCGCGGACGGGCTCCTCGCCATGCCCCCGTACCTCGTCGTCGCCGGCCAGGAGGGCCTGCTGCGCCACTACGCGGCGCTCGCCGCGGCCACCCGGCTGGAGACGATCGTCTACCAGCGCGACAACGCGGTCTTCACTCCGGAGACCGTCGTCGCGCTCGCCGGGACGCCCGGAATCATCGGCCTCAAGGACGGCCTCGGCGACCTCGACCTGATGCAGCGGATCGTCAGTGCCGTACGCACCCGGCCGCCCGGCCAGGACTTCCTGTACTTCAACGGGCTGCCGACCGCCGAGCTCACCGGTCTCGCCTACCGTGGCATCGGTGTCGCGCTCTACTCCTCGGCCGTCTTCGCCTTCGCCCCCGATATCGCCCTCGCGTTCTACCGGGCACTCGACTCGGGCGACGACGAACTGGTCAACGCGCTGCTCGACGACTTCTACCGGCCGCTGGTCGAACTGCGCGCCAAGGGCCACGGCTACGCCGTCTCGCTGGTGAAGGCGGCGGTCCGGCTCGGCGGGCTGGACGTCGGAGAGGTGCGCACCCCGCTCACCGAACCGCCTGCCGCCCACATCGAGGAGCTCACCGCGATCATCGCGAGCGGACGCGCCCTGCTTGAGGGGCGCGGGGCCGAGGCACCGGCGGCGGGAGCGCGCGGGTGAAGACCTCCGCCTTCCTGTACCCCTGGGACGTCGTCGGGGACCCGGACGCGGCGGCGCGCATCGCCGGCCTCGGCGTCGAGCAGGTGACTCTCGCCTCCGCCTACCACTCGACCCGGGCGCTGACCCCGCGCCACCCCGGCCGCCGGATCGTCACCGCCGAGTACGCCGCGGTGCTCTACCCGCCGGACGCGGCACGCTGGTCGGGGCGCGCGCTGCGGCCCTACGAGCAGTCCTGGGTGCCGGGTGCAGACCCGTACGCGGAGGCGGCGCGGGCGCTGACCGACGCCGGTCTCCAGGTGCACAGCTGGGTCGTGCTCGCGCACAACTCCCGGCTGGGCGCCGAACACCCGGACACCTCGGTGGTCAACGCCTACGGCGACCGCTATCCGTGGGCGCCCTGCATCGCGCAGCCGGCCGTCCGCGCCTATCTGGTCGGCCTGGCCGCCGAGGCGGCGGTCCGCGAGGGGACGCTCGGCACCGAGCTGGAGTCCTGCGGCTGGTACGGCTTCGCCCATCTGCACGCCCACGACAAGACCGCGGGTGTCGGACTGGGGGAGGCTGCGCAGTATCTGATGTCGCTCTGCTTCTGCCCGGACTGCCGGTCCGGGTACGGCGAACAGGGTCTGGACGCGGACGAGCTGAGCGCGTCGGTGCGGCGCGCGCTGGAACCCGTCTGGGCCGGGTCCGCCACCACGGGGGCGGGCTGGGCGGGAGTGGGCGGACTTCTCGGCGCCGAGCTCGCCGACGCCACCCTCCGGTGGCGCCGCCAGGTCGCCCGTACGCTCCAGGAGTCCGCGGTCGCCGCCGTGCGGGAGGCGGCAGGGGCCGGGTTCCAGGTGCTTCTGCACGCCGACCCGGCCGTGTACCGCTCGGGTGCCAACGTGGGTGTCGACGCGCGGCACATCCTCTCCGTCGCCGACGGTGTGGTGCTGCCCTGCACGGGTGGCGACGCGGCGCGCGAGGCGGTCCTCGGGCCGTTCGCCGGTGAGGCCGGTGTGCTGGCCGCGAACTTCGGCGTCGTCTCCGGGATGGGCGGCAGCCCCGGCACGCTCGCCCGGGACGCCGCCCACGCGGCCTCGCTCGGCGCGAACCAACTGCGGCTCTACCACGCCGGGCTGGCCTCGGGCCCGGACCTCGAAGCCGTCGCCGACGCGCTCTCACGCATCGGGCGATGACGGGACCGGGCCGGTGGGGGTGCCCGTCAGCCACCCCCACCGGCCCGTGACCAGCAGGATCGCGGTCAGCAGCCCCACCGATCCGGCCAGGGGCAGCAGCATCCGCACGTCGGCCACGGCGACCAGTCCGGCGCCGCACGCCAGAGCCACCGCGTTCGGCGCCGTCATCAGGGAGCCCGCGGTGGCCGCAGTGCGTCCCAGGACCGGGGCCGGCGTCTCCCGCTGCACCGCCGTCATCGCGGCGATGAGCACACAGGGCAGCCCCACCCCGATCCCCGCGCTCGCCGCCAGGGCCACCGCGTCGTACGGCAGCGCCCGCGCGCCCACCGCCACGGAGAACAGGGCGATCCCCGACGCCGCGAACACCCGCTCCGGCATCCGCCGCAGCAGCGGCCCCGCCAGCAGCCCGACCGCCACGGAACCGGCGCCCTGGGCCGCGTACAACACCCCGGTGTACGTGGGGGAGTGGCCCAGCCCCTTGTCCACCACGGCGTGGATCGCCGCCCCGTTGAGCCCGGCGAGCAGCATCGTCACGGCCGCGGCGAGCACCAGGGGCCGCAGGGCCGCCGAGTGCCACAGCACGCGCGCGCCGGCCGCCAGATCGCCCCGCCGCCACGCCGGCGCCGCCGGGGCGGACGCCCGTACCCGGATCCGGGTGAGGATCAGTGCGGCCAGGACGAACGTCACCGCGTCGAGCAGTACCACCACCTCGCCTCCGAAGCGCGCGAACAGGCCCGCGCCCGCCAGCGGTGCGAGGAGTTTCATGCCCTCGTTCGCCGTCGTCCGCAGCCCGTTGAAGTCACCGAGCAGCCGGGCGTCGACCGTCTGCGCGACCAGCGAGGACTCGGCCGCGTCGAGCAGCACCCCGCTCACCCCGTAGAGGACGAGCACGGCGAAGAGCAGCGGGATCCGGTACGCCGCGCCGGCCGGCAGCAGCGCGGCCAGCAGCGCCGCCATGGCCAGGTTCACCCGGACCAGCAGCGGCTTCCCGGGCATCCGGTCGGCGAGCGCGCCGAGGGCGGGTCCGGCGAGCACCGGCGCCCACATCGCGAACACCGTCAGCGCCGCGAGACTGTCCGAGCCGGTGAGGGACTTGACCCAGATGCCGGCGGTGAGCCACATCGCGGAGGTCCCGAAGCCCGAGACGAGGACGCCGGCCAGGCAGAGGGCGGCTGTGCGGTCGCGCAGTACGTCTTTCACCGTGCCGATGCTGCTCACTAAGGAGGCCGGTGGACATCGGGCGCATGGCCTGGTCGCGCCGCCTTCGGCCCCTTTGGGGACATAACGGCAACGGCAATGCGACGAGCCGCGAAACTTCTTTTGTCAGAAGCGTTGACGAAACATTCGGCACAGCTCTAGCTTCATCGCGTCGTACTTCGTACGTCATATATGAGACGCGATACGCGAGATGCGAGAGCCCTTCACTCATGACCTTTGCGCCCACCCCGATTCCGTCCCGCACCCAGTACGTGCTGGAGGCGATCAAGCACGCGATCCTCACCGCGCAGCTGAGACCAGGGCAGGCGCTGGTGGAGACCGAACTCGCCGCACAGTTCGGGGTTTCCAAGACCCCGGTGCGGGAGGCGCTGAAGACACTGGCCGGTACCGGGCTCGTCGTCATGAGCCAGTACAAGGGCGCCACCGTACGGCTCGTCGACGCGACCATGGCCCGCGAGGTCTACGACGTGCGGCTCCTGCTGGAGCCCGAGGCGCTGCGCCGCTCGATCACCCGCAAGGGTTCGCTCGACGAGGCCCAAGAGGCGCTGGAACGCGCCGACTCGGCGCTGGACAAGGCCGAACGGTCCCTGGCCAACCGGGACTTCCACCGGGCGCTCTACCTGCCCTGCGGCAACCCGCTGCTCGCCCGGATGCTCGACGAGATCCGTGACCAGGCCGCCCTCGTGTCGACCGTCGCCTGGTCGGCCATTCCGACCTGGGAGCGGGAGGCGGCCGAGCACCGGGAGATCCTGCGGCTCGCGCTCGCCGACGACGCCGAGGCGGCCGCCGGGGCTCTGCACGACCACATCGCGTCGTTCGTGCGCCGCGCCTTCCCCGACGACGTAGACGGGGGTGACGCGGCGTGAACCACCAGCACACCGACGAAAGGCGTGTCCGCATGGACCTCACTCCGCTGAAGGCGGCCCTCGCAGATGTCGTGGCCATCCCGGTGACCCCGTTCGCCGAGGACGGGACCATCGACACGACGGCGCACCGCGCCCTGCTGCGACGGCTGCTCGACGGCGGCGTCCGCATCCTCACCCCGAACGGCAACACCGGGGAGTTCTATGCGCTCACGCCCGACGAGCGGCGGGCCGTCACCGAGCTGACCATCGACGAGACGGGCGGCCGCGCCACCGTCCTCGTAGGCGTCGGACACGACGTGCCGACCGCCGTCGCCGCCGCCCAGCACGCAAGGGACGCCGGCGCCGAGATGGTGATGGTGCACCAGCCGGTGCACCCGTACGTCTCGCAGGACGGCTGGATCGACTACCACCGGGCCATCGCCGAAGCCGTACCCGAGCTCGGCGTCGTCCCCTACATCCGCAACCCGCTGCTCGGCGGTGAGGCGCTGACCACCCTCGCCGACAGCTGCCCCAACGTCATCGGTGTGAAGTACGCCGTGCCGGACGCGGCCCGCTTCGGCGCCTTCGCCCGGGACGCCGGCCTGGAGCGCTTCGTCTGGGTCGCGGGCCTCGCCGAGCTGTACGCCCCCTCCTACTTCGCGACCGGCGCCACCGGCTTCACCTCCGGCCTCGTCAACGTCGCCCCCGGCGTCTCGCTGAGCATGCTGGAGGCCCTGCGGGCCGGGGACTACGCGGCCGCGATGAAGGTCTGGGAGCAGATCCGCCGCTTCGAGGAACTGCGCGCCGACCGGCAGTCCGCCAACAACGTGACGGTCGTCAAGGAGGCCCTGGCCTCGCTCGGGCTCTGCCGCCGCGACGTCCGCGCCCCCAGCAGGGTGCTGCCCGAGGCGCAGCGCGCCGAGGTCGCCGATCAGGTCGCCGGGTGGTCCATATGACCGCCCGTCTCACCTCCGGGGAACTGCGCAGCCACCAGTGGTACGGCACGGACGGGCTCCGCTCGTTCAGTCACCGTGCCCGCACCCGTCAGCTCGGCTACCTCCCCGAGGAGCACCTGGGCAAGCCGGTCATCGCGATCCTCAACACCTGGTCGGACATCAATCCCTGCCACGTCCACCTGCGCGACCGCGCGCAGGCGGTCAAGCGGGGGGTCTGGCAGGCGGGCGGCTTCCCGCTGGAATTCCCGGTCTCCACGCTCTCGGAGACCTTCCAGAAGCCGACCCCCATGCTCTACCGCAACATGCTGGCGATGGAGACCGAGGAGCTGCTGCGCTCCTATCCGGTGGACGGCGCCGTGCTGCTCGGGGGCTGCGACAAGTCGACGCCCGCGCTGCTGATGGGCGCCGCGTCCGTCGACCTGCCGACCGTGTTCGTCCCCGCGGGTCCGATGCTGCCGGGCCACTGGCGCAACGAGGTCCTGGGCTCCGGCACCGACATGTGGAAGTACTGGGACGACAAGCGGGCCGGGCTCATCGGCGACTGCGAGATGGCCGAGCTGGAGAACGGGCTGGCCCGTTCTCCCGGCCACTGCATGACGATGGGTACCGCGTCGACCCTGACGGCCGCCGCCGAGGCGCTGGGCGTCACCGTGCCGGGTGCCTCGTCCATCCCGGCCGTCGACTCCGGTCACGACCGGATGGCGGCGCAGTCGGGCATCCGGATCGTCGAACTGGTGTGGCAGCAGCTGACCTTGTCGAAGATCCTCACGGCGGAGGCGTACGAGGACGCCGTCGCCACGGTCCTCGCGCTCGGCGGTTCCACCAACGCGGTCATCCATCTGATCGCCATGGCGGGCCGCTCCGGGGTGAAGCTCTCCCTGGACGACTTCGACCGCATCGCCCGTACCGTGCCGGTGCTCGCCAACCTCCGCCCCGGCGGTAAGTACCTGATGGAGGACTTCCACTTCGCCGGCGGGCTGCCCGGCTTCCTGTCCCGCCTCACCGACGTCCTGCACCTGGACCGTCCCACCGTCTCGCACACCTCGATGCGCGAACAGCTCGACGGGGCGCTCGTGCACAACGCGGACGTCATCCGGGAACGGGACAACCCGCTCGCCGAGGAGGGCGGCGTGGCGGTGCTGCGCGGCAACCTCTGCCCGGACGGCGCGGTCATCAAGCACATCGCCGCCGAGCCGCACCTGCTGCGTCACACCGGTCCCGCGGTCGTCTTCGACGACTACAAGGAGATGCAGCGCACCATCAACGACCCGGCGCGGGCCCTCACCGCCGACCACGTCCTGGTGCTCCGCAACGCCGGACCCAAGGGCGGCCCCGGGATGCCCGAGTACGGCATGCTGCCGATCCCCGACTATCTGCTGAAGCAGGGTGTACGGGACATGGTGCGGATCTCCGACGCCCGGATGAGCGGCACCAGTTACGGGGCGTGCGTCCTGCACATCGCCCCCGAGTCGTACGTCGGCGGGCCGCTCGCCCTCGTCCGCACCGGTGACGCGATCACCCTGGACGTCGGGGCGCGCGTGCTCCACCTCGACGTGTCCGACGAGGAGCTGGCGCGTCGCCGCGCCGAGTGGACACCGCCGCCCAACCGGTACGGGCGCGGTTACGGGGCGCTCTACCAGGACCAGATCACCCAGGCCGACACCGGTTGCGACTTCGCCTTCCTGGCCCGGCAGGGAGACGTGCCCGACCCCTACGCCGGCTGAACCGCCGCAGAGAATTCCAGCGCACCGTCCCGTTCGGCAGGCCGAACCACATGCGGGAAGCGCTTGCGCACTACACGCACCACACCCGTACACCGCAAAGAACGGAGACGTGTCATGGCCCAAGCCGCAGCCGTGGCCAAACCGCCCAAGGTGCCCAAGCGCCGATCGGCGAGCCCGCGCCGACTGCCCTACCTGCTGATCGCGCCCGCCGGGCTGCTGATGCTGGGCTTCATCGCCTATCCGGTGATCAGCGTCTTCTACTACAGCCTGCAGAACTACAACGTCACCAAGCCGTGGCGGAACGGCTTCGCCGGGTTCGACAACTTCACCCGCATCTTCACCGAGGACGACCAGTTCTGGACGACGCTCGGCTTCAGCGCCCAGTGGGTCGGCGTCCAGGTCTCGCTCCAGCTCGCGCTGGGCCTCGCCCTCGCGCTGATCGTGAACCAGAGCTTCATCGGCCGCGGCATCTCCCGCGCGATGGTCTTCTCGCCCTGGGCCGTCTCCGGCGTGCTCACCAGCACCATCTGGATTCTGCTCTACAACTCCTCGACCGGCTTCAGCCGTTACCTCGCGGACGCCGGAATCGGTGACTACGGCACCTCGGTGCTCTCCGACACCGGCACCGTCTTCTGGGCCGCCACGGTCGCCGAACTCTGGCGCGGAGTCCCCTTCTTCGCCATCCTCATCCTCGCCGACCTCCAGTCCGTGTCGAAGGAGCTGTACGAGGCGGCGTCGGTCGACGGCGCCGGCCGGATGCGCCAGTTCTTGCACATCACCCTGCCGCACCTGCGCGACGCGATCATCCTCTCCACCCTGCTCCGCGGGGTCTGGGAGTTCAACAACGTCGACCTGCTCTACACCCTCACCGGCGGCGGACCGGCGGGCGAGACCACCACCCTGCCGCTCTACGTCGCCAACACCGGTATCGAGGGCCACGACTTCGGCTACGCCTCCGCGCTCACCACCGTCGCCTTCGTGATCCTCCTCTTCTGCTCGATCGTCTATCTGCGCCTGAGCAAGTTCGGAGGCGACCACAAGTGACTGCCGCACTCGCCGAGAAGCACACGGGCACGGCCCCGGAGCCCGTACGGAACCCCCCGCCGCCGCCCGCACGGCGCCGCCGCGGGCGCGAGCGCGCCTTCGACGACGTACCGCGCTGGCAGATCTACGTGCCCCTGGGCATCTATCTGCTCTTCACCCTCATCCCGTTCTACTGGATGTTCCTCTTCGCCGTACGGCCCGCGGGCTCCACCTCGCTGGTGCCCTGGCCGATGACGGGCGAGCACTTCTCCAAGGTCTGGAACGAGCGCAGCTTCGCGATCTTCTTCCAGAACAGCATGATCGTCGGGGTCGCCACCCTGTTCACCACGACACTGGTGGCCCTGGCCGGCGGGTACGCACTGGCCCGCTTCAACTTCAAGATCAAGAACGCGTTCATGCTGGCGCTGCTCTGCTCCCAGTTCATCCCGGGCGCGCTGATGCTCGTACCGCTCTTCGAGATCTTCAAGAACCTCCAGATGATCAACTCCCTCGGCAGCGTCATCATCGCCGAGACGGTCTTCCAGCTGCCGCTGTCGATCATCCTGATCAGCGGCTTCATCAAGAACGTGCCCATGACGCTGGAGGAAGCCGCCTGGGTGGACGGCTGCTCGCGCTTCCGTGCCTTCTGCGCGGTCGTGCTCCCGCTGCTCAGGCCCGGACTGATCGCCGTCGGCTCCTTCGCCTTCGTCCACAGCTGGAACCACTTCCTGTTCGCCCTGATGTTCCTCAGCGAACAGGACAAGCAGACGATCCCGGTCGGCCTGAACACCCTCATCGGCGCTGACAGCGTCGACCTGGGGGCGCTCGCCGCGGGCGGCGTCATCGCCGCCGTGCCCGTGGTGATCGTCTTCGCCTTCATCCAGAAGTGGCTGATCACCGGCTTCAGCGCCGGCGCAGTGAAGGGCTGACGCACATGACCGCACCTTCCCCCATGACCGCGTCCCGGCCCCGCACCGGCCGCCGCGCCGCCGCGGCGCTCGTCCTGCTCGTCGGCTGCCTGGCCCTCCAGCCCGGAGCCGAGGCCGCCACCCCCGCGGTGCCCGCGGCCGTCGTACCGGACCTGGGCCGGGAGATCCTCGCAGCCGATGACGGCTGGGCCGCCGAGGGCGCCGGGACCACGGGCGGTTCGGCCGCCGACGACGCCCATGTCTTCACCGTACGGAACCGGGCCCAGCTCGTCGCCGCACTGGACGGCGGCAGCTCCGTACCGAAGATCATCCGTATCGCGGGGACCATCGACGCCAACACCGACGACCGGGGCCGCGAGCTCGGCTGCGACGACTACGCCACCGGCGGCTACGACCTGCCGGCCTATCTCGCCGCGTACGACCCCCGCACCTGGGGCGGCGCGAAGCCCTCCGGGCCGCAGGAGGAGGCCCGCAAGGCATCCGCCGCCCGGCAGGCCGAACGCGTCGAGCTGCGCATCGGCTCCAACACGACACTCGTCGGCCTCGGCCGCAACGCGGTGCTGAAGGGCGCGAGCCTCCAGGTCAGGGACGCCGACAACGTCATCGTCCGCAACGTCGAACTCCGCGACGCCTACGACTGCTTCCCCGTCTGGCAGCCCAACACCGGTGGCCTCGGCGACTGGAAGACCGCGTACGACACCCTCTGGCTGCGCGGCGCCACCCATGTCTGGGTCGACCACGTCACCGCGAGCGACAAGGGCCATCCGGACGAGAAGGAGCCCACGCACTTCGGCCGCAACTACCTGCGGCACGACGGGCTGCTGGACATCACCAACGGCTCCGACCTGGTCACCGTCTCCTGGAGCCGTTTCCAGGGCCACGACAAGGCCATCCTCATCGGCAACGGGGACACCGTCACCACCGACCGCGGCAAGCTGCGGGTCACGCTGCACCACAACGAGTTCGACGCCGTGGTGCAGCGCGCACCGCGCGTCCGCTTCGGACAGGTCCACCTCTACAACAACCGGTACGTCGTCCCGGAGGGCGCCGCCTACCGGTACTCCATCGGCGTCTCCACCGAGTCCCGGACCGTCGCCGAGAACAACTCGTTCACCGCCCCCGGCCACATCGAGGTCGCCGACCTGCTGAAGAGCTGGAACGGCAGCGCCCTGGCCCAGAGCGGCAACGAGTTCAACGGCTTCCCCGTCGATCTGCTGGCCATCTACAACGCGTACAACTCCGGCAGCGAGCGCGATCTCACCGCGGACGTCGGGTGGACACCCACCCTGCACGGACCGGTCGACAGCGCGGCAGCGGCCGCCAAGGCAGTGGCACGCGGCGCGGGCGCGGGGAGGGCCGGATGAGCACGACCGCCACCCCCCTCCCGATCGTCCTCGCGGGGGCCCGCGGCCACGGAAGCTGGCACCTCGCCAACATCCGCAGGCTCCAGGACCAGGGCCTCGTCCGGCTCGCCGGGATCTGCGAACTGACACCGCTCGGTCCTGCCGAACTCGACGCCTTCGCCGGAGAACTCCCGGAGCAGTCCGCCGACTTCGGGGCGCTCCTGGACTCCACCGGAGCCCGCGCCGCCGTCGTCTGCACCCCGATTCAGACGCATACCGAGCTGGCTCTCACCGCCGCCGCGCGTGGTGTCCACCTCCTCCTGGAGAAGCCGCCGGCCGCGACGTACGCCGACTACCTCCGGATGACCGACGGGGTACGGGAAGCGGGCGTCGCCTGCCAGATCGGCTTCCAGTCCTTCGGCTCGCACGCCGTCCCTGCCATCCGGGAACTCGTGGGCAGCGGTGCGATCGGCACCGTCCAGGGCTACGGCGCCGCCGGCGCCTGGGTCCGTGACGCGGCCTACTACCGGCGGGCGCCCTGGGCCGGACGCCGCAGGATCGGCGACACCGACGTGGTCGACGGGGTCCTCACCAACCCGCTCGCCCACGCCGTCGCCACCGCGCTCGAACTCGCGGACAGCGGGACGGCCGACGACGTGGTGGCCATCGACACACAGCTGTTCCGGGCCAACGACATCGAGGCCGACGACACCTCCTGCCTCCGCGTCACCACCGCGGGCGGGCCGCCGGTCACCGTCGCCGTCACCCTCTGCGCCGAACAGGCCGCCGAACCGTATGTGATCGTCCACGGGGACCGGGGCCGGATCACCTTCTGGTACAAGCAGGACCGCGTCCTCGTCCAGCGCGCGGGCCGGGGCCCCGAGGAAGTCGTGCACGGGCGGACCGACCTCCTGGAGAACCTGGTCGGCCACCTCGCGCACGGCACCGCCCTCCTCGTACCCCCGCACCGCACCGGCGCGTTCATGCGCGTCGTCGAAGCCGTGCGCACCGCCCCCGAGCCCACGGCGCTGCCCGCCGCGGCCTGGTACACGGAACCCGCCACCGCCACAACCGGCGTGCGACGCGTCGTACGTGGCGTCGACGCCCTGGTCGCGGCGGGCGCCGACACCCTCAGCCTCTTCTCCGAACTCGGCGCCCCCTGGGCGCACCCCAGCGAGGTGAGTACACCGTGACCACCGCACTCCTCAGCTGCGCGGGCCGCACTGTCGGCCGCTACAGCTACCTCCCCGCCGCCGACGACGGCCGCCCCTACCTCCACCCCGTCACCACCCTCGCCGGCACCCCCGTCACCGAGGAACGGCCCGCCGACCACATACACCACCTCGGCGCCTCCGTCGCCGTGCCCGACGTGGCCGGATACAACTTCTGGGGCGGCCGCACCTTCGTCCGCGACCAGGGCCCCACCGAACTCGACAACCACGGGGTGCAGCGCCATCTCGGCTGGAAGCTCCGCGACCCGGACGGCTTCGTGGAGGAGCTCAGCTGGGAGGCCGACGGCACCGAGCTGCTGCGCGAACACCGCACGGTCGCCGTCACCGGGCTCTCCGGCACCGCCTGGGCGCTCGACCTCTCCTTCTCCCTCACCAACCGGGGGAGCACCGAGCTCTCCATCGGCAGCCCCGCCACCAACGGCCGCCCCGGCGCCGGATACGGCGGCTTCTTCTGGCGCGCCCCCAAGGAGCCCGCCGCCCCCGCCGTGTTCAGCGCGGAACTGGAAGGCGAGGAGGCCGTGCACGGCAGCACCGCCGACTGGATGGCCCTCGCCGGGGACGGCTGGACCCTCGTGTTCGCCGGGGCGACCGAGGAGACCCGGCGCGACCCCTGGTTCGTCCGCGGCGACGAGTACCCCGGAGTGGGCTCCTCCCTCGCCGCCGACCGGCGGCTGACCGTCGCCGCGGGAGCCACCGTCGTACGCCGCGTCGTCACCGTCGTCGCCGACGGCACACTCGGCCGGGACACCGCGGAGGCGTACGTCCGCAAGGTCGTGACGGCATGAACGGCCACTCCAAGCTGCGCTCCGCCGACCTCGGCGACGGTACCTACCGCAACCCGGTCCTGGACGCCGACTGGTCGGACCCCGACGTCGTGCGCGACGGGGACGACTACTACATGACCGCCTCCAGCTTCGGCCGGGTCCCCGGCCTGCCGCTGCTGCACTCCCGAGACCTGGTCAACTGGACGCTCATCGGGCACGCCCTGGAGCGCCTCGAACCGGCAGCCGACTTCGCCGTGCCGCGCCACGACTGCGGGGTGTGGGCGCCCTCCCTGCGCCACCACGCAGGACGGTTCTGGATCTTCTGGGGCGACCCGGACCACGGCATCCAGCAGATCAACGCCGAGGACATCCGGGGCCCGTGGAGCGCGCCGCACCTCATCAAGGCGGGCAAAGGGCTGATCGACGCCTGCCCGCTGTGGGACGAGGAGACCGGTCAGGCGTACCTCGTGCACGCCTGGGCCAAGTCCCGCTCCGGCATCAAGAACCGGCTCACCGGGCACCGGATGAGCGCCGACGGGCGCGAACTGCTCGACGAGGGCCGGACCCTGATCGACGCCGACCTGATCCCCGGCTGGTTCACCCTCGAAGGCCCCAAGCTCTACCGCCACGAGGGCCACTTCTGGATCTTCGCCCCGGCCGGCGGGGTGGAGACCGGCTGGCAGGGCGCCTTCCGGTCGCGGGACTTCTTCGGCCCGTACGAGGAACGCGTCGTCCTCGCCCAGGGCAGCACCCGGGTCAACGGACCGCACCAGGGCGGCTGGGTGCGTACGGCGCAGGGCGAGGACTGGTTCCTGCACTTCCAGGCCAAGGGTGCGTACGGGCGCGTCGTCCACCTCCAGCCGATGCGCTGGGACGCGGACGGCTGGCCCGTCATCGGTGACGAGGGCGAACCCGTCTCCGTGCACACCAAGCCCCTCGCCCCCGAGCAGCCCCCGGAAGCGCCCGCCTTCGACGACGACTTCCCCGGGGGGCGCTTCGGCCGGCAGTGGCAGTGGACGGCCGCACCCCGGTCCGGCTGGACGGTCGAGCACGCCGACGACGGCCTGCGGCTCAGCTGCGTACGGACCGCGTACGCCCACGATCTGCGGGCCCTGCCCAACGTGCTGGTCCAGCGGCTGCCCGCCGAGTCGTTCACCGTCGAGACGGGGCTCGTCCTGAACACCGACGAGCCGGGCGCCAAGGCCGGACTCGCCGTGCTGGGCGACGCGTTCAGCTGGATCGGCCTGGAAGCGGGGGACGACGGGGCGCCGCGCCTCGTGCACCGGTACGCCGAGACCGTCGCCGAACACGAACGGGACGCCGAGCACGCACGCCCGGCTCCGGAGGGCCGTGTCCGGCTCCGCGTCGAGGTCACGGCCGGCGCACGCTGCCGCTTCTTCGCCGACACCGGCGACGGCGCCGGTCTCCGTCCCTCGGGCCAGGTCTTCGCGGCGACCCCCTGGCGCTGGGTCGGCGCACTCCTCGGACTGTTCGCCACCGCACCGGCCGGGTCGGGACCCGCCGGAACGGCCGACTTCACCGCCTTCCGCACCGCGGACTGAACGCCCGCCCGCCTTCGCAACCGTTTGTATGGGAGCCGCAACGATGCACCTCCGTACCAAGCGCACCAGAACCCGCACGCTCACCACGGCCTTCGCCCTGGCCGCCGCCCTCCTCGTACCGAGTGCGCCGGGCCAGGCAGCCGAGGCCGGAACCGCCGGGCGGGACTTCGCCGGTCACCGCACCTGGCCGGACACCCCGCACGGCTTCGCGTCACTGGCCGGCGGGACCACCGGGGGACTGGGCGGCAAGGTCGTCACGGTCTCCACCCAGTCGGACCTGGCGAAGTACGCCGGGGCCGAAGGGCCCTACATCATCCGGGTCGCGGGCTCCCTCGTGGTCGAGCCGTTCGGCGGCGACATCGTCGTGACCTCGGACAAGACGATCGTCGGCGTCGGCGACACGGCCGAGATCGTCCACGGTGAGCTGCATCTGAACCCCGGCACCAGCAACGTCATCATCCGGAACCTGACCATTCGCGACTCGTACGTCGAGGGCGACTGGGACGGCAAGACGACGGACTTCGACGCCATCCAGATGGACTCCGTCGACCACGTCTGGATCGACCACAACCGCCTCACGCACATGGGCGACGGCCTGCTCGACATCCGCAAGGACAGCGAGTACGTCACCGTCTCGTACAACCACTTCGACAACCACAACAAGGCGCTCGGCATCGGCTGGACCCCGAACGTCAGGACGCAGATCACGATCGACCACAACTGGTTCAGCGGCACCAAGCAGCGCAACCCGTCCGCCGACAACTGCGCCTACGCGCACCTCTACAACAACTACCTCTCCGCGCAGGTCGCGGACGGGGACCCGCTGTGGACGTACGGGAACTGGGCGCGCGGCGCCACGAAGATGGTCATCGAGAACAGCTACTACGAGGGCGTCCAGCACCCCTACCAGGCCGATGCCACCGCCGAGCTGGTCCAGCGCGGTTCGGTCCTGAAGGACACCACGGGCCGCACCGACGCCTGGGGCGCCGCGTTCACCCCGCGCGACTTCTACCCGTACACCCTGGACCGCGCCGCCGACGTCCCGAAGCTGGTCACCCGCTACTCCGGGCCGCAGAAGAACATCGGCACCGACACCGTGCTGCGGGTCCCGGCCCACTACCCGACCGTGCAGGCGGCCGTCGACGCGGTGCCCGCGGGCAACGACGGGCGGATCACGGTGCGGCTGGCCCCCGGCACCTACCGCGAGCACGTCAGGATCGGGAGGAACCAGCCGTACGTCTCCCTCGTCGGCACCGGGACACACCGCGACGACACCCTCGTCGTCTTCGGCACCCCGGCCGGTGGACTCAAGCCCGACGGCACCACCCAGGGCTCCTGGGGCAGCGCGACCCTGGTCGTCGAAGGGCACGACTTCAGTGCCCGCAACCTGACCTTCTCCAACGACTTCGACGAAGCGGCCGTGGAGCTGAACGGCGAGCAGGCGCTCGCCGTGAAGACCACGGGCGACCGGCTGACCTTCACGGACACCGGCTTCCTGGGCAACCAGGACACCCTGATGACCGACACTCCGACCCTCACCCAGAAGGCCCGCGTCTACATCCGGGACTCCTACATCGAGGGCGACGTCGACTTCATCTACGGGCGCGCCACCACCGTCGTCGAACGCTCCGTGATCAAGGCGCTGAGCCGGGGCTCGGAGACCAACAACGGCTACATCACGGCCGCTTCGACCTGGAAGGGCAACCCGTACGGCTTCCTGATCACCCGGAGCCGGATCATCAGCGACGCCCCCGCGGACTCCTTCCACCTCGGCCGGCCCTGGCACCCGGGCGGCAACCCCGACGCGATCGGCCAGGTCCTCGTCCGCGAGACGCTGCTGCCGGCCGCCGTCAAGGCGAGCCCCTGGACCGGCATGAGCGGCTTCCCCTGGCAGGAGGCGCGGTTCAGCGAGTACCGGACGTACGGCCCCGGCGCCGCCGTCACCGCTGACCGGCCGCAGCTTCCGGCGCGGGACGCCGCACACCACGACGTGGCCGACTACCTCGCGGGCGAGGACGGTTGGACCCCCCACAGCACGCAGTACTGAACTCCCTCCCCGACATCCCCCCGAACACCAGCACAGCGACCGAACCGAGAGAGAAGAGCCGACCATGAACATCTCGAAGACGTACCGGGGGCGCACCGCGGCAGCGGTCTCCCTCACGGCAGTGCTCGCGCTGACGGCCACGGCCTGCGGTGACGACGGCAGCGCCTCGGGCAACGAGGGCAGCGGCAAGGGCGAGATCACCTTCTGGGACAACAACGGCGGTCCGCGCACGGCCGTCTGGACCGAGATCATCAAGGACTTCGAGAAGAAGAACCCGGACATCAAGGTCAAGTACGTCCCGATCCCGATCGCGGACGTCCAGTCCAAGTACGACACCGCGATAGCGGGCGGCGGGCTGCCGGACGTCGGCGGCGTCGGCACCGCGTACCTCTCCAACATCGTCTCGCAGGAGGCGCTGGAGCCGGTCCAGGACCGGATCAAGGAATCCGCCCTGAACGGCAAGCTCGTCGAGTCCATGGTCGCCGGCGTCAAGGTCGCGGGCGGCCGGGGCGAGGACATGTACACCGTGCCGACCTCCGCGAACAACGGTGCGCTCTGGTACCGCACCGACCTGTTCAAGGCCGCCAACCTTGAGGCGCCCACCACCTGGGCGAAGTTTTACGAGGCGGCGGAGAAGCTGACCGACGCCAAGAACAACAAGTTCGGCTACACCATCCGCGGCGGCGCGGGCTCCATCGCCCAGGCCATCGACGCCTCGTACGGCCAGTCCGGCATCACGGAGTTCTGGAACGGCGACAAGACGACGCTCAACGACCCGAAGAACGTCGCCGCGCTGGAGAAGTACGTCGGTCTCTTCAAGAGGACGACACCGTCCGCCGACGTCAACAACGACTTCACCAAGATGGTCGCCCAGTGGGACACCGGCACCATCGGGATGCTCAGCCACAACCTCGGCTCCTACCAGGACCACCTGAAGGCGCTGGGTCCAGACAAGTTCGCCGGTATCCCCAACCCGGTCGGTGACGGCGGTCAGCGCGTCCAGGTCTCCAACCCCGTCGACGGGCTCGGCCTCTTCCGGGCGAGCAAGAACAAGACGGCGGCCTGGAAGTTCATCGAGTTCGCGGCCTCGCACGAGGCCAACAGCAAGTGGAACGAGTCGGCCGGTGCCATCCCCGCCAACACCGAGGCGGCGAAGGACCCGTGGATCGCCGCCTCCGAGCCGACCGCGCTCGGTGCGAAGGCCCTGACGGACGGCTCCACCACGATCGTGCAGCTGCCGTACTACCTGCCCGACTGGAACAACATCAGCAAGGCCGACAACGAGCCGGAGTTCCAGAAGCTGCTCCTCGGCAAGGTCACGGCCAAGCAGTTCCTCGACAAGATCGCCGACGAGCTGAACGCCGCGCAGAAGGAGTGGAAGGAGCTGGGCAACGGCTGATCCGGCCGGCTCCGCCTCCCCCTGACCGGGACCGGCGGCGGTACGGGTCGCGCCCCGCCGCCGGTCCCGCTCCACGCAGGACCATCACCCCCCAGAGAGAGGCAGTCCCACCGTGTCCCTCACCCGCAGAAGGACGGCAGCCGCACTGCTCGCGCTGCCCCTCGCCTTCGCCGCCACGCCCGCCTTCGCCGAGAGCGGCGGCGGCCGGCCGAGGCCCCGGACCCTGCACATCGCGGGCGACTCCACCGCCGCCCAGAAGTACGCGGACGCCGCACCCGAGACGGGCTGGGGCATGGCCCTGCCCTTCTTCCTCGGTCATGGCGTGGACATCGCCAACCACGCGGTGAACGGCCGGAGTTCGAAGAGCTTCATCGACGAGGGCCGCCTCGCCGTCCTCCTGGAGGGCGTCGGCGAGGGCGACCTCGTGCTCGTCCAGTTCGGGCACAACGACGCGAAGAGCGCCGACCCGACCCGCTACACGGAGCCCTGGTCGACGTACCAGGAGCACCTGCGGCAGTACATCGACGGTGCGCGGGCCCGTGGCGCGCTGCCGGTCCTCGCGACCTCGGTGGAGCGCAGGAAGTTCGACGCGAGCGGTACGGCGCTGCCCACCCACGGCGCCTACCCGGCGGCGATGCGGGCGCTGGCGGAGGAGGAGGACGTGGCGCTGGTCGACATCCAGGCCCTGTCGCTCGCCCTGTGGCAGAAGCTCGGCGTCGAGGAGACCAAGAGGTACTTCAACTGGACCGCGGCCGAGCAGGACAACACCCACTTCAACCCGCCGGGCGCGATCGCCGTGGCCCGCCTCGTCGCGACCGGGCTGCTGGACCTCCGCGCGCTGGCCCCGCGCGAGGTGCGCCGCCTCGACGACGAGATCCCCGAGTCCTGGATCACCTGGCCCCAAGCCTGAACCGCACGAAGGAGAGCCGCACAATGAGAACCCAAAGATGTCATGGGCGCGTCATGACCATGCTGGTCGGCTGCACCGCCCTCGTCCTCGGCGCCACCGGAACCGCCCAGGCCGCGGGCCACCGCCCCGACCCCGCCCGCCAGACCCTCGCCGCGCAGGACGGCTGGGCCTCCGAGGGCACCGGCACCACCGGCGGCTCGGCCGCGGACGCCGCCCACGTCTTCACCGTCACCACCTGGGCCGAGTTCAGGGCCGCGCTCGTCGCCGCCGCGGGCGCCCCGTCGATCATCAAGGTCAAGGGTGTCATCGACGCCACCTCCGAGGGCTGCGCGTCCTTCGAGGCGCCCGGCTACGACTTCGACCAGTACCTCGCCGACTACGACCCGGCGGTCTGGGGCCTCGACACACCGCTCACCGGCGAACAGGAGGCGCTGCGGGCCGCGTCGGCGGACAACCAGAAGCTGGGCATCATGGCGTACGTCCCCGCGAACACGACCATCGTGGGCGTGGGCAGGGACGCCGGAATCAGGGGCGGCAGCCTCCAGATCAAGGGCGTCGAGAACGTCATCCTGCGCAACCTCACCATCGAGGCACCGCTGGACTGCTTCCCCGCGTGGGACCCGACCGACGGCCCGACCGGCGCCTGGAACTCCGAGTACGACGCGGTCGTCGTCCACGGCTCCAAGCACGTCTGGGTCGACCACAACACCCTGACCGACGGCCGCTACCCGGACTCCACCCTGCCCTCGTACTTCGGCGAGATCTACCAGCAGCACGACGGCCTCCTGGACATCGTCCGCGGCGCCGACCTGGTCACCGCCTCGTGGAACGTCCTCACCGACCACGACAAGACCCTCATGATCGGCAACAGCGACAGCGCGGGCGCCGACGACCGGGGCAAGCTGCGCGTCACCCTCCACCACAACCACTTCGACGGAGTCGTCGAGCGCGCCCCGCGCGTCCGCTTCGGCAAGGTCGACGCGTACAACAACCACTTCACGGTCACCGCCGGCCAGAAGTACGGCTACTCCTTCGGCATCGGCATCGAGTCCCAGCTCGTGGCGGAGAAGAACTCCTTCTCCCTGCCGTCGTCGGTGCAGGCCGGCGCCGTCCTCAAGAAGTGGAAGGAGGCCCCCCTGACGGCCTCCGGCAACTACGTCAACGGCGCCGCCACCGACCTGATCGCCGTCCACAACGCGCAGTACCCGGCCGAGCAGCTGGCGTCCGGCGCGGGCTGGACCCCGGAGCTCCGCACCAAGGTCAACGACCCGCGCGCGCTCCCGGGCCTCGTCGCCAGGAAGGCCGGCGCGGGCAAGATCTGCTGACCGCTCCTCCACGCCGGGGCGGGACCCGCCGCTCCACCCGCCCCGGCCCCTCCTGTTCCCGCTGTTCCCGCGCCGCAACGGAGGTACCTCCCGCATGACCTCGTACGTCCCCCTCGCCCGCCGCTCCCTCATCGCGGGCGCACTCGCCACCGCCGGACTCGCCCTCGCCCCCCGCGCACACGCCACGGGGCGGGCCCCCTTCGGCCGGTACGGATCACCGTCCAAGCGCCTCACCGCGCAGACCCTGTACGTCGATCCGCTCGGCCGCGGCGACCACACCACCGTGCAGGCCGCCGTCGACGCGGCCTCCGGCACCGGCAGTGTCCTCGTCCTGGCCCCCGCCGTGTACCGCGAGACCGTCTCGGTCCCCGAGGCCCGCACCGGCCTGACCCTGATCGGGGCGAGCGAGGACCCGCGCGCCACGGTCATCGTGTACGACAACGCGGCCGGCACCCCCAAGCCCGACGGCTCCGGCACCTACGGGACCAGCGGATCGGCCACCACCACCGTCAGGGCCGCGGACTTCACCGCGCACCGGATCACCTTCGCCAACGACTGGCTGCGCGCCGACCACCCGGAGATCACCGGCACCCAGGCCGTGGCCATCAAGGTCATGGGCGACCGCTCGGCCTTCCACCACTGCCGCTTTCTCGGCCACCAGGACACCCTGTACTCCGACACCCTCTCGCTGCCGGTCTTCGCCCGGCACTACTTCTCGCACTGCTACGCCGAGGGCGACGTCGACTTCGTCTTCGGTCGTGCGACCAGCGTCTTCGAGCACTGCCGCTTCCACGGCCTGGACCGGGACGTCGACTTCACACCCAAGGGGATGTTCTTCGCCCCCTCCACCGCCCGCGCCAACCCGCACGGCTACCTGGCGGTGCGGTGCCGCTTCACCAGTGGCGCGCAGTACGCGGCCTACAAGCTGGCCAGGCCGTGGGTGCCGAGCTCCGACCCCACCGCCCGGCCGTCCCTCGTCGTACGCGACTCGGTCATCGGACCGGGGACGGACGCCACCGCTCCCTACACCAACATGGCGTCCGGCCACCCGTGGCAGGACCAGCGCTTCGCCGAGTACGCCAACACCGGCCCCGGAGCACGCGTCACGGTTCCGGAGAACCGCCCCCAGCTCACCCGGGAACAGGCGGGCTCGCACACCCGCGCCGCGTACCTGGGCGACTGGCGCCCGCACCTCTGAGCACGCACGACTCGCACCTCTACGTGGCGGGGCCGAAGTCCCCGCCCACCGCCGCCTGTTCACCGGGAACACGGGAGCGTGCCGTGTAGTCGTCGGCCCCGGAGTCCCGGGCGCCCTCGGCGTGGTTGTACTGGCCCGCGAACGTGTGCGTACCGACGGGGACCGTCCGTCCCGGCTTCAGGCTCCAGCGGTAGACCAGGAAGCCGTCCTCCTCCCGCGCGGAGGCGGTGAAGTCCTCCACCGGGAGGGAACGCCAGGACCCCGTGGTGTTCACCCCGCCCGTCTGCGCGATCCGCAGCTCCACGGTGAGTGCCGAGAGGGCCTTCCCGGTCTTCACCGTGACCTCGCTCTGCGCCCAGTAGCGGTTGCTGTTCGAGTTCACCGAACCGTCCGACCACAGGGGCCCGTCCTCGGCGGGCAGTGCGGGGCCCCGCACTGCCACCCGTGGCGACGCGGACACCGGAGGCGGCCCCGCCACCCGCTGCCCGCCCCCGTCGTCGTGCACCGCGGCGGTGACCGCGAGCGTGCCCACGGCCAGCACCCCGCACACCGCGACGCTCGCGCCCACGACCCGCAGCCACGGCGCCGGGCCCCGGAAGGGCCGCGCGGCCCTTCCGGCACGGGGGGCCTGCCCTCGCGCCATCCCGCGCTCCACACGGGCGAGCATCCGCTCCCTGTCCGGGCGGTGGGCCCGCGCCGCGTCCCGAAGCCTCTGCCGCAGCTCGTCGTCCATCAGTGCTTCCCTTCGCTGCGCCGCGCCGCGGCGGCCACCTGCACCTGCGCGGCGTCTCCGTGCGGTCCGAGCAGGCGTTGCAGCTCCGAGACACCGCGCGAAGTCTGGCTCTTCACCGTGCCGACCGATATCCCGAGCACCAGCGAGGTGTCCCGCTCGGACAGATCGAAGGCGTGCCGCAGCACCACACACGCCCGCTTGCGGAACGGCAGCCTGCGCAGCGCTCCCTGGACGTCGACGACCGCCGACACGTCGGGATCGTCGACGGCGTACCCGTCCCCGCCGCCGCGCGGCGCCCAGAACAGCGCGACCCGGCGACGCTCCCGGACCGCGCTGCGGATCCGGGTACGGGCCAGGTTCGCGACGACGCCCCGTGCGTACGCCACCGGATGCTCGACGCCCCTCACCCGGTCCCACCGGTGCCAGAGCGCCATCAGCGCGTCCGCCGCCAGGTCGTCGGCGGCATCGGCCTCACCGGTCAACATATGGGCCAGCCGCGCCAGTTCGGCGTAGTGGGCCTCGAAGAACTCATGGAACTCGGCGGCAGCGGCATCGTCGACGGCTCTGTCCACGGGTACCTCTCTCTGCGGTCGAATCCCTGTCGTTGCGGGTGTCCGCCGTGCATTCCCCGGAACACCCGCGGGGAGCAGGCGGGCGAGAGCGTACCAGCGCATGCCGGAAGCGCTTCGACACGGGTGTACTACCCAGTAAGGCGCATCGCCGCGAAAACATGAACCCTTGGGACCAAGGTCAACTACCCGCACCCGCTGCCGCTCAATGGGCGGGCGGGAATTTCGACCAGAAGTGGTCCAGGATCTCTTCCAGGTAGCGCAGACCAGCCTCGCCCGAGGCGGACGAACCGCCGGCCCTGCTCAGGGTCGCCGTCATCAGCTCCTGGTACTCCTGGTGCATCTCGCGCAACGGGCCCGACAGTTCGCGGCGGTCCGCGGACAACAGCCGGGCGATCGAGCGGGTGTGAGCCTGCCAGCGAGTGCCGACGGCTTCGTGCAGCAACTGCGCCAGTTCCCCGTCCAGTCCGGTCACGGTGATGAAGTCCCGAGGACTCAGTGCAAGGACTGCCGCAAGTGCCGCGGACTGGCGGCTGGTGCCGGTCCACTCCCCGGTCGACTCCATGAGCTGGTAGGCGTGAACGTCCAGGCCCGTGGCGCGGGCCACGTCCTCGATGGCGAACCCGCGCGCCAGGCGGTGCTCCCGCAAGGTTCTTGGAGCCCCGATGAGTTCGCTCGGCGCGCACCACAACGCCCCTGCCAGCGCAGCGAGTTCAGGAGCGGAGGGGAGGGCGGTGCCGCGCTCCCAGGCGCTGATGTGGTCCGAGGTGATGTGGGTCATCCCGTAGGAGGCACGCATGCCGTGGGCCACGTGCCCGGGAGCCATTCCCAGGCTTTCGCGCAGCACCCGGGCAGCGCGGGAGTTGAAGGGGGGTGCTGGTTCGGCTGAGGAGGGATGATGCACCGCCACAGGGTAGGGGGTGCACGTCATATGTGCGATCGCACGTATGGTCAGTTTCCGGATTTCATAGGAATGCGCCCGCTTGATTCTGTAGGAAATGACAAGGCGAGGCTCTGGAATGCGGCATCCCGTAACGCTCTGATCGCCTGACCGGCCGCGCCTGTGGGGAAATCTACGAATCCTCCGCGCGTATGATCCGCACACGCCTGTCGCGTGTGTGTTCGTTTCCGACGCCCGCCGTGCGGCAATCGGCGTATCCCACAAGGGTGTCGACTCCTCCGTGCCGTGCGACGGCGCAGGGGTGCGGGACCTCGCACCTCATCCGTAACCACAGGAGAAACCATGCAGACCAGCGCGACCGGCAAGGCGGATTCTGCCAGACCGCCCGCGGGGGGATCCGGATCGGCGGTGGACCGCTACTTCCGCATAACGGAGCGCGGTTCGACGTACGCAACGGAGATACGCGGCGGCTTCGCCACGTTCTTCACGATGGCGTACATCCTTGTCCTCAACCCGATCATCCTGGGCAGCGCCAAGGACAAGTTCGGCGACCAGCTCGATGCGGTCCAACTCGTCACGGCCACGGCTCTGGTGGCCGCCGTGATGACAGTGATCATGGGTGTGGGCGGCAATCTGCCGTTGGCTCTGGCGGCCGGGCTCGGACTCAACGCCGTCGTTGCCTTCCAGATCGCGCCTCTCATGAGCTGGGACGACGCGATGGGCCTCATCGTGCTTGAGGGCCTGCTGATCTGCGTTCTCGTCCTGACGGGTCTGCGAGAGGCGGTGATGCACGCCATTCCGCAGCCGCTCAAGCAAGCCATCAGCGTTGGCATCGGCCTGTTCATCGCTTTCATCGGCTTCGTCGACGCCGGCTTCGTCACACGCATCCCGGATGTCGCTCAGACCACCGTGCCGGTCCAGCTCGGCACCGGCACGCTGAGCGGCTGGCCCATGCTGGTCTTCTGCGCCGGGTTGCTTCTGACGATCGTGCTGCTCGCGCGCAAGGTCAAGGGTGCGATCCTCATCAGCATCGTCCTGATGACCGTGGTCGCCGTGGTGGTCAACGAGTTCGCCGAGGTCAAGTCCTGGGGTCTGACTGTGCCCCAGGTACCTGACGAGATCGTCGCCTCGCCGGACTTCGGGCTCCTCGGCAACTTCGACCTGTTCGGCTCCTTCGGGCAGGTGAGCGTGCTGACCGTGGTGCTCCTGGTCTTCACCCTGATCCTGTCGGACTTCTTCGACACCATGGGCACCGTCGTCGGCGTCACGGCCGAGGCCGGCCTGCTCGACGAGCGTGGCCAGGTCCCGGGCCTGGGCCGGGTGCTGCTCATCGACGGCGCGGCCGCCGTCGCGGGCGGCGCAGCCTCCGCTTCTTCCGCCACGACCTACATCGAGTCGGCCGCGGGCGTCGGCGAGGGTGCGCGCACCGGATTCGCCAACCTGGTCACCGGCGGCCTGTTCACGCTCGCCCTCTTCCTCACCCCGGTCCTGACCATGGTGCCGATGCAGGCCGCGGCGCCGGCGCTGGTCGCGGTCGGCTTCCTGATGATGACCCAGGTCAAGCACATCGACTGGGACCGTTTCGAGGTGGCCATCCCGGCCTTCCTGACCATCGCCGTGATGCCGTTCACGTACTCCATCACCAATGGCATCGGCGCCGGCTTCATCGCGTATGTCGTCATCAAGGCGTTCCTCGGCAAGGCCCGCGAGGTGCACTGGCTGCTGTGGGGCACCTCGGTGCTGTTCGCGGTGTACTTCGCCATCGACCCGATCGAGCAGCTGCTCGGAGTGAAGTAACCGAACCGGCACCGGCACCGCCCGTCAGGCGGTGCCGGTGCCGCGCTCACCCCTCCAGCGCCGCCTTCATCATCTTCTGGGCGATCGGCGCCGCGAGACCGTTGCCGCTGACCTCGGACCGGGCCGAGCCCGAGTCCTCGACGACCACGGCGACCGCGACCTCCTTGCCGGTGGAGCCGTCCTTCGCGTACGAGGTGAACCAGGCGTACGGAGTGTTGCTGTTGTCCACGCCGTTCTGCGCGGTGCCCGTCTTGCCGCCGACCTCGGCCCCGGGGATCCGCGCGTTCGTGCCGGTGCCCTCCTCGACGACGGTGACCATCGCGCTGCGCAGCTGCTCGGCCGTCGACCCGGACACGACGCGCTCGGTGTCCCCGTCCGGGAACTCCTCCAGCGTGGCCCCGTTCTCGTCCGTCACCTGGGAGACCATGTGCGGGGCCGCCAGCTCGCCGCCGTTGGCGAGGGCCGCGGAGACCATGGCCATCTGCATCGGAGTGGCGGTCACCTCGAACTGGCCGATGCCCGTCAGCGCCGTCTGCGCCTTGTCCATACCGGTCGGGTAGACGCTCTCCGAGGCCCGCACCGGTACGTCCAGCTCCTTGGTGTCGAAGCCGAAGCGGTCCGCCATCGCCTTCACCTTGTCCTGGCCGAGATCCGCGGCGGCCTTTGCGAACACCGTGTTGCAGGAGTACTTGAGCGCGGTGCGCAGGGTCGCGTTCTCGCAGGGGGCGGTGGAGCTCTCGTTCTTCAGGACCGTCGTGGTCCCGGGCAGCGTGTACGGATCGGGGCTGTCCGTCGGCTCGTCGACGGAGCCGTACAGACCGCCCTCCAGCGCCGCCGCCGCGACCACCAGCTTGAACGTCGAACCCGGCGCGAGGGGCTGCCGCAGCGCCCGGTTGACCAGTGGCTTGTCCTTGTCGTCCAGCAGTTCCTGCCAGGCGTCGCCGTCCGCCGTCCCGCTGATGCCGGAGGGATCGTACGAGGGGGAGGAGACCATGCCCAGGATCCGGCCGGTCTCCGGGTCCATGGCGACGGCGGCGCCCTTGTCGTCGCCCAGCGCCTCGAAGGCGGCCTTCTGGACGTCCGGGTCGATCGTCGTCAGGACACTGCCCGGCGCGGTCTGCCTGCCGGTGATCACATCGGCCGGGTTCTTCAGCCGGTCGTCGGTGCCGTCGAGGACATCGCTGTAGATGCCTTCGAGCTGGGTCGCCCCGTACGCCTGCGAGCTGTAGCCGGTGACCGCCGCGTAGAGCTCGCCCTGCGTGTAGGTGCGCTTGTACTGAAGATCGCCGCCGCTCGTCCTCTTCGATCCGGTGACCGGGGAACCGGCCACGATGATGTCACCGAGCGGCTGCGCGTACTGCGCGATGGTGTTCCGCCGGTTGTGCTCGTCGTCCGCGAGCGCCCGGGCCTCGTACGCCTGCACCCAGGTCGCCCGCACCAGCAGGGCGAGAACCATCAGCAGACAGAAGACCGACGCACGCCTGATCGTCTTGTTCATCCTGCTGGGGGGACGAGCGGGGCCGGGCGGGACGTTCCCGTCTGTGCCCCTTCTCACCCTTTTCTCACGCGCCCCGCACCCGTCGAAACGGCAGGTCAGCCGGGGGTGATGAAACCCGATTCGTACGCCGCGATCACCGCCTGTGTACGGTCGCGGGCACCCGTCTTCGCGAGCACGGCCGCCACATGGGACTTGGCCGTCGCCGGCCCCACCCGCAGCCGTCCGGCGATCTCCGCGTTGGTCAGGCCGGCCGCCATCAGCCGCAGCACCTCCGCCTCCCGCTCGGTGAGCCGCGCCACCCAGGGCGGCGCCGCGGACACCTTCTGCCTGCCGTACCGGTCCGCCAGTCCACGGACCGCGGCGGGGAACAGCAGCGAATCACTGCGGGCGACCAGCCGCACCGCCTGGACCAGCTCCTCGGCAGCGGCCCGTTTCAGCAGAAAGCCCGCGGCTCCGGCGCGCAGCGCGTCGTACACATAGGAGTCGTTCTCGAAGGTGGTGACGACGACGATCCGCGGCGGCGGGTCGAGCGTGCCGAGGATCTGTTCGGTGGCCCGGATGCCGTCGATCTCCGGCATCCGCACGTCCATGAGCACCACATCGGGGCGTAGCCGGCGCACGACCGACACCGCCTCGGCGCCGGTGGCCGCCTCGCCGACGACCTCCAGACCGGCCTCGGCGTCCAGGATCACCCGCAGCGCCGTACGGACCATGCGTTCGTCGTCGGCGACCACGATCCGGATGGCCGTACTCATCGCCGCCCCTCTCCGGAGGCCGGCGGGCCCGTCAGCGGAAGCCGGGCGTTCAGCCGCCACACACCGCTCCCGGGCCCCGCGCAGGTACGGCCGCCGAGCAGCACGGCCCGTTCGGCGACACCGCGCAGCCCGCGCCCTCCGCCCGGCCTCACCACCGGGGGCCCTTCGGGCAGTGCGTTCTCCATCGTGATCTCCAGGTCCTCGTCGCGCACCGCGATGCGCAGCTCCACCGGCGCACCGGCGGCGCCGTGCCGCAGCGCGTTGCTCAGCCCCTCCTGCACGATCCGGTACGCCTCCCTCGAAACGGTCTCCGCGACCGCACCCGGATCGCCCCGCGCCACGTACGAGACGGGCACCCCGCAGTGCGCCAGCAGTCCGTCCAGCGCGTCGAGGCCGGGGCCTGCCGGACCCTGCGGACCGTCCTCGCCCTGCCGCAACAGGCCGAGCACGGAGTCGAGTTCACCGACCGTACGCCGGGTGGTCTCCTCGATCGCGGTCAGCGCCTCCCGTACGAACTCGGTATCGCTGTCCAGGACCCTGCGTGCCGCACCGGCCTGCAGGGTGACCGCGCTGAGCGCATGGCCGACGGAGTCGTGCAGTTCCCGGGCGAGCCGGTTGCGTACGGCCAGGTCGGCGGCCCGGCGCTCGGCCGCGGCCAGCCGGTCGTCGGGGGTGGGGCCCAGCAGCTCCGGTGCCCGGCGGGCGAGGAGCGCCGCGGCCGCCGCCGCACAGCCCGCCATCGCGAGCAGCAGCGCGATCCCGGCGACCGGAGCCAGGGCCGTGAACCAGGGGCCGTCCAGCGACTCGGGCAGCAGCAGCGCCCGGGAGTCGCGCCCCGTGGCGAGGAGAGGGGCGACCATGACGGCCACCGCGTACGGCGTCAGCGCCAGGGTCAGCCCGCTGATGATGCCGCCCAGCGCCAGATGCAGCGTGAACCAGCCCGCGGCCCGGACCCTCGCCTGCCGGGTCCTGGCCGGCCCGTCGGCGAACAGATCGGCGCGGACGTCGCACAGGGCGCGGGCCGCGGCCACCGACAGGGGCCGGACGAGCGGGAAGAGGCCGGTGACCGCGGCCATCGGCAGCGCGATCAGGAACGCGGCCAGCTGGGCGGCGGGGGAGGTGAAGACGTCGGCGCCGCCCCGGTACGAACCGACGATCACCGTGCCGACGAGGAAGTACGGCATGAGCAGGGCGCCGCCGATGATCAGGTGCAGCCAGCGCAGCCGGGCCCGCCGCCCGAACAGGAGGGTCACGGGCGCGGGCCGGACGGCTTCGCCGCCGCCGCCCGCTCCGCGAAGAAGTACGCACCCTGAGTGACCACCAGCGCCCCGACCAGCATCTGCACAGCGTAGAGCAGGACCATGCCGGTGGTGGGCTGGTCGGCTGTCTCCTGGGCCCCGGTCAGCGACGCGACGCTCATCCAGCCGCCCCAGCAGGCCAGGGCGCCCGAGCCGCCCCAGGCCAGGGCGAGCGGGACCCAGAGGGGGAGCCCGCCGCCGCGGCGGAAGGCGAGCAGCAGCACCCCGGCGACGGTCGCGGCGACGAACAGCACGTCGACCGCCTGGAGGGCGTAGAAGCCGCTGGTGCGTTCCTCGATCCGGGTCGGGTTGAGTGCGGCCGTGCTGCCGGCGGCCCACAGCAGGTGCATCGTGCCGGGCACCAGGGCGATCACGGTCGCCACCACGGCGCCGAGGCGCAGGACGGGCGTCGTGGGACCGTCCTGGAGGTCGCGCAGGGCGCCCTGCCAGAGATGACCCCAGCGGTCCCTGGCGTAGAGGACGAACAGGGTGCCGAGCGCGAGCCCCTGGACGATGAAGCCGGTGTAGACGACGCCGAAGACCCATTCGTCGAGGAAGGGGCGCCGGCCGGCGTTGGCGGTCGCCGGTGTCCCGCCGCCGAGGAGCCCGGCCAGGAGCTGTACCGGGAAGCCGGTCATGATCGGCAGGAGCAGACCGGTCGCGATCCACATCGGCAGGGCCATCAGCCAGGCGGGGAGGCGCCGTCCGCGGGCCTGGGTGAGGAGCAGGGCGATGACGACGACCGATCCGTCCATCAGGATGGTCGCGCCGTTGGCGACGATCATCGTGGTGCGGTGGTCGAGGAGCGGGCTGCCGTCCGGGATGCCCAGGTGACTGCCCGCGATCCAGGCCGCCTTGAGCGCCAGATACGGCACACAGGACGCGATCGCGATGTTCCTGAGCACGGTGCGGGCCCGGCCGGGGCCGGCGGGTGGTGCGACGGGTGGTGCGACGGGGGACTGGGGGCGGGGTTCGAGCGGTGTCTTCGGCATGACCCCCACGCTTCCGGCCCGCGCTCCCGGGCACGTCCTGCTGGGCGACGATCCGTCTCCGCCGCGCGGCGGAGACGGCCCTCGTCCCCGGAGACCGCCCTCGCCGGAGACCGCCCTCGCCTCCCGGGACGGGGCTCAGGCGTCCAGGGTCAGCAGCAGCTCTTCGGTCTCCTCGCCGCGCGCCTCGGCGAAGCCGCGGTCCCGCCCCGTCACGGCGAACCCGCACTTGCGCAGCACCCGGACCGAGCCGAGGTTGTCGGCGGCGGCCCGTGCGTGGAGCGGGCGCTCCGGTACGAGGTCGAGCAGCGCGCGCAGGGCGGCGGTCGCGAGACCGCGGCCCCAGTGGGCCCGGTCGATCCAGTACGTGACCTGCCGGTCGTCCGGGGGCCCGTACACCCCGGTGTTGCCCACCACGACTCCGTCGGCGAGGACGGTCCGCATGAGTATGTGCTCGGCCGCGCGGATACGGGCCCAGTGGGCGTCGAACGCGGCCCGGTCGGTGGGGTCCTTGCTGGTGAAGGCCGCGACCCGGTTGGCTTCCGGGTCGCTCATGCAAGCGAAGAAGAGAGGCAGGTCCCCGTCCCGCACCTCGCGCAGCGTCACGTCCACGGGTCAGAGCCTGCGGGTCGCGAGAGTGAGCCGGTCGCGGGCGTCGAAGAGCGAGTCCTTGACCATCTGCTCGTGTCCCGGGGTGAGCCGGGCCACCGGCACCGAGCAGCTGATCGCGTCCCGCGCCGGGGTCCGGTAGGGGATCGCGATGCCGAAGCAGCGCAGTCCGAGCGTGTTCTCCTCGCGGTCCACCGCGTAGCCCTGCTCGCGGATGACGTTCAGCTCCTCGATGAGCTTCTCGCGGTCGGTGATCGTGTGCTCGGTCAGCGCGGGCAGGGTCTCCGGGAGCAGCTTGCGGACCTGCTCGTCGCTGTGGGTGGCCAGCAGGGCCTTGCCGAGCGAGGTGGAGTGGGCGGGCAGCCGGCGGCCGACGCGGGTGAAGGGGCGCAGATAGTGCTGGGACTGCCGGGTGGCGAGATAGACGACGTTCGTCCCGTCGAGGCGGGCCAGGTGGATGGTCTCCGTGGTGTCGTCGGAGAGCCGGTCCAGGGTGGGCCGGGCGGCGGCGACGACCTCGTCGCCGTCGATGTAGGAG
The DNA here is from genome assembly GCF_042717135.1 of Streptomyces sp. NPDC058620. Lineage (NCBI taxonomy): Bacteria > Bacillati > Actinomycetota > Actinomycetes > Kitasatosporales > Streptomycetaceae > Streptomyces > Streptomyces sp. NPDC058620. The sequence goes on along the minus strand of NZ_JBHXQO010000007.1, from coordinate 70,625 downwards.
GTGCCGACGAGCAGGGCCCGTACGCCGATCCCGTACCGCGTGCCCGTTGCGTCGGTCTCCACCCAGCCGAGCTCCACCAGGGTGCGCAGCAGCATGTAGAGGCTGGACTTCGGGTAGCCGACGGCCTCCTGCACGGAGGCCAGTGCGTGCATACCGGGGCGCCCCGCGAAGTATTCGAGCAGCTCAACCGTCCGCACCGCGGATTTGACCTGCGCCCCACCAGACTCGGCAACCGACATGCCCTACGCCCCTTCCAACCTTCACGGCAAAACCCAGCGACTTCTTGCCAACACTGATCGCCCGGAAATAGAGTCCCCAATAAGTTCACGATCAGGAACGCTGTTCAGAATACCGAACAACTCCTGGTTGTGCGGTAGAGGAGCGGGAAGGAATCACGGTGGCAGCAGCACCAGTCTGGAGCGTCGACCCCCGAACCGGGAACCCGCGTGAGCAGGTTGCGGTGGAGGCTACAGCGGAGGAGGTCGACCGGGCGGTCCGGGCCGCCCACGCCGTACGCGGCTCGCTCGCCGACCGCACGGTGCGCGCCGCGTTCCTGCGTACCGCGGCCGATCTGCTCGTGGAGGCCGGGGAGCACGTCATCGAGGCCGCCGACGCCGAGACGGCACTCGGCCCGGCCCGGCTCACCGGTGAGCTCGCCCGCACGGCGGCTCAGCTGAGGGCGTTCGCCGAGGTGGTCGACGAGGGCACGTTCCTCGACATCCACATCGACCACGAGGACGCCGACCGGACTCCGCCCTGGCCGGACCTGCGCCGCTACAAGATCCCGCTCGGCGTCGTCGCCGTCTACGCGGCCAGCAACTTCCCGCTCGCCTTCTCCGTCCCCGGCGGCGACACGGCCAGCGCGCTCGCCGCGGGCTGCCCCGTCGTCGTCAAGGCGCACCCCGACCACCCCGCCACCTCCGAACTCTGCGCCTCCGTACTGCGCCGGGCCGCCGCGCGGAACGGCCTGCCCGAGGACGTGGTGAACCTGGTGCACGGCTTCGGGGCGGGCGTCGCGCTCGTCAAGCACCCCCTCGTCTCGGCGGCCGGCTTCACCGGCTCGATCCGGGGCGGTCGCGCCCTGTTCGACGCGGCGGCGGCCCGGCCCACCCCGATCCCGTTCCACGGCGAACTCGGCTCCCTGAACCCCGTGGTCGTCACCGAGGCCGCCGCCGCCGAGCGCGGCGAGCAGATCGGGGCCGGGCTCGCGGGCTCGATGACCATGGGCGCGGGACAGTTCTGCACGAAGCCCGGCTTCGTCCTCGTACCGGCGGGCGGGACGGGCGACCAGCTCCTGAAGTCCCTGACCGACGTGGTCAGCGACAGCCAGTCCGCGGTCATGCTCGACCAGCGCATGCGTGACGCCTTCGTTGCGGGCGTACGGGAGCGGGCCGAACTCCCGGACGTGACGGCCCCCGTCACCCCGGGCGCGGGCAGCGAGCACACCGTCTCCCCGGGCTTCCTGACCGTACCGGCGCAGCGGCTGGCCGAGGAGGGCCCGCACGACGCCCTGCTGGAGGAGTGCTTCGGCCCGGTCACCGTGGTCGCGCGCTACGAGACCGAGGACGAGATCACCGCGGTCCTCTCCCGCCTCCCGGGCAACCTCACCGCCACGCTCCAGACGGCCGGCGAGGAGACGGACGAAAGCGCGGCACGGCTCCTCGCCGCGCTCACCCCGCTGGCCGGCCGCGTCCTGGTCAACGGCTGGCCGACCGGTGTCGCCGTCGCCCCCGCCCAGCACCACGGCGGCCCGTACCCGGCGACCACCTCCACCTCCACCTCGGTCGGCGCGACGGCGATCGAACGCTGGCTGCGCCCGGTCACCTACCAGACGACCCCGGACGCCCTGCTGCCGCCGGAACTCCGCGAGTCCAACCCGCTGGGCCTGCCCCGCCGCGTGGACGGACACCGCGAATAGGTCCCGTACTCACACGAGCTGAGTAGCAGTCCCCACCCTCCGGCCCCGGCCGGAGGGTGGAATGGCTCCATGCCTCGAACAACCACCCCACAGCGTCGGCGGGCCGTATCGGGCCACACCCGACGCCCCGGCCCGCCGGACTGACGGACCGCAAGCTGCGCCGCTGACGACCGCGGCGTTCGGCGTCGCGGCGTCCGCCCGCCCCCGCGCACGGCTGCCCTTCGCCCAGGCGCGTGCCTGGGCTCTCTTCCTCCAGTACGTAACACTGCTCACCGGCGCGGGCATGATGCTCGGCTACACCTGAGCGGGGCACCAGCGGCGCACTTCCGTCCGGCCGCCACCTCGCGCGGCAACCGCCGGCCGGGCCCGCGCGTCCCCTTCACCATGATCCGTACCGCCATACCGGACGACCTCGACGCCGTCGTCCGGCTGCACACCGAGGCACGTGCCACCTATTACCGGGGCCACCTCCCGTCCGAGGAGTACGAGGGAGCGGCCGAGGTCGGCCGCAGCCGCGACGGCTGGGCGCGCGCCATCGGCCGTTCCGGCGCCACCGTGCTCTGTGCCGAACGCGCCGGGGTCCTGGCAGGCATCGCGGCCTATGCCGAGCGCGACGGTTCCATGTATCTGTCCCAGCTCCACGTCTCGCCCTCCCAGTGGCGTACGGGAGTGGGCACCGCCCTCCATACCGCGTGCACCGATGCCTGGCGCATGGCCGGAGTACGGACCGCCCGGTTGGAGGTGTTCGTGCACAACACCCGCGCCCAGGCGTTCTACGCCCGCCACGGCTGGACCCCTGACCCGGACGGCCCCCGCGCGGGCAGTCATCTGGCGTTCTGCTTCGACGTGGGGAATCAGCCGGAGCCGTTGAATGTTGAACGGGGATAGCGGAGGCTACCTCCGTCGTGCGTCCGTGGTGCCGAGATCCTGGAGAGAAGAAGAGTCATGCGCGTCGAGATCTGGAGCGACATCGCCTGCCCGTGGTGCTACATCGGGAAGGCCCGCTTCGAGAAGGGCCTGGCCGAGTTCGCGCACCGCGACGAGGTCGAGGTGGTGCACCGTTCCTTCGAGCTCGACCCGGGACGGGCCAAGGGCGACACCGCGCAGGTGATCGACATGCTGGCGCAGAAGTACGGGCGCACCCGCGAAGAGGCGCAGGGCATGGAGGCCAACGTCGCGGCCAACGCGCGGGGCGAGGGTCTGGGCTACCGCGGCGAGGGGCGCGACCACGGCAGCACCTTCGACATCCACCGGCTGCTCCACCTGGCCAAGGCACGCGGACGTCAGGACGAGCTGCTGAACCTCGCCTACCGGGCGAACTTCGCCGAGGAGCGCTCGGTCTTCGACGACGCCGTCCTCGTGGAACTCGGCGTCGAGGCGGGGCTCGACCGGGACGAGGTCCGTGCGGTGCTCGCGGACCCCTCCGCGTACGCGGACGACGTCCGGGCCGACGAGCGCGAGGCGGCCGAGCTGGGTGCCAACGGTGTCCCGTTCTTCGTGCTCGACCGGCGGTACGGGATCTCCGGCGGCCAGCCGTCAGAGGTGTTCCTCAAGGCTCTGGAGCAGGCGTGGAAGGACCGGCCAGTCACCGCCCTCACCGCGCTCGGCGAGGACGCCGCGGCCTGCGACGTGGACGGCTCCTGCGAGGTCCCGCAGCCCGGAGTTCCCGCCTGAGCGTCCCGCTCGACAGCCGTACACATAAGCAGTCCTTGGGTGCACCCCTTAACTCTTGGTAATTGACTATGAGTTGAGGGGCGCCCAGGCTGGACGTATGCAGACGATCACGCTCAGCCAAGCGGTCACCGCGGAGTTCGCTCAGGAGACCACCTACCTCAACACGTCCAGCTGCGGGCTGCTGCCCCGCCGTACCGTGGAGGCCGTCAAGGCCCTCGCCGACGAGAACGCCACGGGCACGCGGGCCGGGGCAGGCAGCTTCGACGCGGTGGACGCGGCGCGGGCCGGTTTCGCCGGGCTCGCCGGGGTCGGCCCCGACCGGGTCGCCGTCGGCGGTTCGGTCACCGTCCATGTCGGGCTGGTCGCGGCCTCCCTGAAGCCCGGGACCGAAGTCCTCGCTCCCGAGGGCGAGTTCAGCTCCGTCGTCAGTCCGTTCGCACTCCGAGGCGATCTGCGGATGCGGTACGTCCCGCTGGAGGCGCTGGCCGACGCGGTGGGACCGGAGACCGGGCTCGTGGCCTTCTCCTGCGTCCAGTCCGCCGACGGCCGGGTCGCCGACCTCGACGCCATCCGCGCGGCGGCAGCCGCGCACGGCGCACGGACCCTGCTCGACGCGTCCCAGTCCGCGGGCTGGTTCCCGCTGGACGCCGGAGCCTACGACTACACCGTCACCGGCGGCTTCAAGTTCCTGCTCTGCCCCCGGGGCGCGTCCTTCCTCACGGTGACCGAGGAGGCGCAGGCCACCCTGCCGCCGCTCTTCGCGGGCTGGGTCTCCGCCGAGGACCGGTGGAACAGCACGTACGGCCCTGTCCAGCGGCTCGCCTCCGCCGCACGCGCCTTCGACGAACCGCCCGCGTTCCTCGCGTACCACGGGGCCGAGCACTCCCTCGCGCTGCTGGCGGAGATCGGCACCGACGCCCTGTACGCCCACGCCACCGGACTCGCCGCCCGCTTCAGCGGCGGCCTCGCGGCGCTCGGCCACGAGCCGGTGCCCGGCACGTCGGCGATCGTCGCAGTGCCCGGACTCGGCGCGCGCACCCCGGAGTTGGCGAGGGCCGGGATCATGGTCTCGGACCGGGCCGGGAATCTGCGGGCGGCCTTCCACCTCTACAACACCGAAGCGGACGTGGACCGGGCGCTGGACGTCCTGGGCGGCTGAGGAGGAAGCGAGCGGGCTGGGGCCGCCTGATCCGCACGGCAGGCCCTAAGCCCTTTCGGGGCAGTTGGCGGTCTCCTGGCAGAGGTTCTCCTCGACCTTGCCCAGCAGCCGGGCCAGCTCCGCGCGCTCGGCGGGGTCCAGCCCCACGAGCGTGTGCTCCTCCAGGTTCGCCCACGCCTCCCGTACGTCCGTGAGCAGGCCGCAGCTGCCGTCCGTGGCCTCGACCAGGACCGCCCTGCGGTCGTCCGGGTCGGGACGGCGGCGGACGTGCCCCGTCTGCTCCAGGCGCTGGAGCATCTTCGTGACCGTCGACGGGTCGAGATCCATGGCCTTGATCAGGTCCGACTGACGCACGGCCCCGGAGTCCCACAGGTGCATCATCAGGTGCTCCTGGCCCGGGTAGAGGCCGAGCCCCTTGAGCAGCTTGCCCGCCGCGATCCGGTGCAGCCGTGCTACCCGCGAGAGGGCATGGCTGACCGGGCCGCCGCGGGCGGCCTCGGGCAGCAGGCCCTCCGTACAGGCGGGGTCTGCCGCGGCTGCGGAATCGGCCTTCATCGGGACTCCTCGGGGGTGGTGCCCGGGGTGGCGTCCGGCCGGACCGTGTGGTCCCGGGTCACTTACCGGAAACTTTACCTTGGTCGGCCAAGCATTGCGCTACAGTGGCGGCGGAGCGATTGATTGGCCGACCCAATATTGGTCGGCCACATATTCCTGGGAGCTTTTATGACCACCGTGTTCGACCCCATCGACCTCGCCGGTACGCAGCTCGCCAACCGCATCGCCATGGCGCCGATGACCCGCAGCCGGGCGGGCGAGGGTGGCACGGCCACCGATCTCGTCACCGAGTACTACACGCAGCGGGCCTCGGCCGGGCTCATCATCACCGAGGGCATCCAGCCCTCGCCCGTGGGCCAGGGCTACCCCTCCACCCCCGGCCTCCACAGCGCCGAGCAGATCGCGTCCTGGCGCAAGGTCACCGACTCCGTGCACGCGGCCGGCGGCCGGATCTTCGCCCAGCTCATGCACTCGGGCCGGATCGGCCACCCGGTGCTCCTGCCGGACGGTCTGGTGCCGGTGGGTCCCTCCCCGGTCGCCGCTCCCGGCCAGGTCTACACCCACGTGGGTCCGAAGGACTTCGTGGAGCCCCATGAGCTGACCGACGCGGAAGTCCGCGCCACGGTCGCGGACTTCGCCACCGCCGCACGCAACGCGGTCGAGGCCGGGTTCGACGGCGTCGAGCTGCACGGGGCCAACGGCTACCTGATCCACCAGTTCCTCGCGCCCAACACCAACCTGCGCGAGGACGCCTGGGGCGGCTCCGATGAGGCCCGCACCCGCTTCGCCGTCGAGGTGGTCAAGGCCGTCGTCGCCGAGATCGGCCCGGAGCGCACCGCGCTGCGCATCTCGCCCTCCAACCCGTACAACGGCATCGAGGAGCCCGCGCCGGACGCCGTCTACACCGCGCTGGTCCGCGAGATCGAGCCGCTCGGCCTCGCGTATCTGCACGTGCTGGAGGGTGTGGAGATCCGCGAACTGACGCTCGCGCTGCGCAAGCAGTTCACCGGCACCTTCGTCCTCAACGTGCTGACCGAGGGCCCCACGGGTCCCGAGGACCACACGGTGATCGACGACGGGATCGCGGACATCGTCTCCTACGGTGCGCTGTTCCTCGCCAACCCGGACCTGCCGGCCCGGCTCAAGGCCGGCGGCCCCTTCAACACCCCCGACGCCACCACCTTCTTCGGCGGAGACGCGAAGGGCTACACGGACTACGCGCCGCTGGACGCGTAACCCGTGCAGCCCCTGTGACACCAGGCGTCACGCCGATTCGCGCCGCACCAGTTCCGTGGGGAGTATCACCGCCGCCGGGTCCTCCCCACCGATCTGGGCCAGCAGCACCCGTACCATCTCGGCGCTGATCCGGTCCCAGGGCTGCCGGATCGTCGTCAGTGCCGGGCGGGAGGCGAGCGCGGCGGGGGAGTCGTCGAAGCCGCCGACGGCGACGTCCTCCGGCACCCGCCGCCCCGCCTTCTCCAGCGCCGCGAGCACCCCCTGGGCCATCAGGTCGGACGCCACGAACACCGCGTCCACGTCGGGCGCGCGCTCCAGGAGAAGGGAGGCGGCGGCCTGACCGCCCGCCCGGCTGTAGTCGCCCGGGACGATCAGCGCGTCGTCGGCCGGCAGTCCGCAGTCGGCGATCATCTCGCGGTAGCCCGCGAGCCGCTCCACCCCGCCCGGGGTGTCCAGGGGGCCGCTCACCGTACCGATGCGCCGGCGCCCCGACTCGTACAGGAACCGGACCATCTCGCGGGCGCCGTCGCGGTCGGCCGCCGCCACGTAGCTGACCTTCGAACGGTGCCCGAGCGGCTTCCCGCAGGCCACCAGCGGCACCCCCGCCTCGTGCAACCGGGCGGAGACCGGGTCCCCGGAGTGGCTGGAGACCAGCAGGACGCCGTCCACGTGACCGGCGATGTACCGCATGTTCCTGCGGCGCTCCGCCTCCGTGCCCGCGATCATCAGGATCAGCGGAATGTCGTGCGCGGCCAGCGCGGTGGTGCAGCCGCGCAGCAGCACATTGAAATTCGGGTCCTCGAAGAACCGCTCCTGGGGCTCGGTCAGCAGGAACGCCACCGAGTCGGACCGGCCGGTGATCAGCGAGCGCGCGTGCCGGTTCACGGTGTACCCGGTCTTGCGGATGGCGGCGTTGACCGCCTCCAGCGCGCCGGGGCTGACGTTGTGGCCGCCGTTGAGCACCCGCGAGACCGTGCCGCGGGAGAGACCGGCCTCGCGCGCCACGTCATGGATCGTCGGCGGCCTGCGGCGTCCCGTACCGGACTGTCCGTACTGCCCGTACGGTGCGGAGTTGCTGGAGCGACCGGGCTGTTCTGAGCGGCTCATGGTGCATGATCTTTCATCAAATGAAGCCCTGGTGAGGAGCTGTCAGGACTTTACGGCGCCGGAGAGCAGATCGAGACTCCAGAAGCGCTGGATGACCAGGAACAGCGCGATCAGCGGAATGATCGCCAGCAACGCGCCCGTGATCACCAGCGTATACAGGGCCGGGGTGCTCGATCCCTGCTGGAGCAGCGTGAAGAGCCCCAGTGTCACCGGGAACTTCTCGTCGTCGCCGAGCATGATGTAGGGCAGCAGGAAGTTGTTCCAGACCGCGACGAACTGGAACAGGAAGACGGTCACCAGCCCCGGGAGCATCATCGGCAGCGCGATGGTCCGGAAGATCCGCCACTCGCTGCCGCCGTCCACGCGCCCGGCCTCGATCACATCGGCAGGCACTGCGGCGCTCGCGTAGATGCGGGCCAGGTAGACGCCGTACGGGGAGAGGATCACCGGCAGCAGGACCGAGAGGTACGAGTCGGTCATGTCGGCCTTCGCCAGCAGCAGGTACTGCGGCACGGCGAGGATCACCGGAGGCATCAGCACCCCGGCCATCAGGACGTTGAAGATGCTCTCGCGCCCCCGGAAGCGGTACACGGCCAGGGCGTAGCCCGTGATCGCGGACACGGCCGTGGACAGCAGGGCGCCGGCACCGGCGTAGAAGGCCGAGTTGGCCATCCACTTCCAGTACACGCCGTCGCGGTACGCCGACAGATCGGCGACGTTGTCGGCGAAGCCGCTGCCCGGCAGGAAGGTGAAGGTGGAGAAGAGCTCGCTGCCGGACTTGGTCGAGGCGACGAGAATCCAGGCGACGGGCAGCAGGCAGTAGGCGGCTCCGATCAGCAGTACGGCGGTGGGGACGAGGGCCGGGCGGCGGCGGACCGGCGGGCCCTGGGGCGTACCGGGGGTGGTTCCGGCGGCGGGCGCCGCCTTGCGGATGCGCGGGGTGGCCAGGTCACTCATCGGGAATCTCCCTGCTTCGTACGGGAGTTGGCTGCGCGGAGGAAGCCGAAGGACAGGGCCAGGGTGGCGACGGCGATGATGACCGCCTGCGCCGCTGCCGCGTAGATGTCGTTGTTGACGAAGGCGTCCTGATAGACCTTCATCAGCGGACTCCACGTGGTGGAGAGCGAGTTGGTCAGCGGCTTCAGGGTCGTCGGTTCGCTGAACACCTGGAGCGTGGCGATGATCGAGAAGAAGAACGTCAGCACCAGCGAGGGCGCCACCATCGGGATCTTGATCCGGAGCGCGATCTGCAACTGCGAGCAGCCGTCGAGCCGCGCCGCCTCGAACACCTCGACCGGGATCGCCCGCAGCGAGGTGTAGATGACGATCATGTTGAAGCCGGTGCCGCCCCAGACCGCGATGTTGGCCAGGGCGAGATACAGCGGCCCGCCGTCGAGCAGATCGGGCTGTGGCAGTCCCGCCCTGTCCAGCAGGTAGTAGAAGGGGCTGACGTCCGGCAGATACAGGAAGCCCCACATCAGCGCGGCGACGACACCCGGAATCGCGTACGGGAGGAAGATCGCCAGCCGGGTGAAACCGCGCAGCCGGACCCGGTCGGTGTCCAGGAGCAGCGCGAACAGCAGGGCGAGGCCGAGCATCACGGGGACGACGATCACGCCGTACCCGAGGATGCGCAGCGCTCCGTTCAGCAGCTCGGAGTCGGTGAGCGCGTCGCTGTAGTTGGCGAGGCCCGCCCAGATCTCGGTGCGGGCGCCCTTGCCCAGACCGAGGCCGGAGACCGCGGTCCTGCGGAAGCTGAGGTAGAGCGCGTACCCGATGGGCAGGGCGAAGAAGAGCAGGAAGAGCAGGGTGGCGGGGACCAGGAACGCGTACGGGGCGCTCTTGACCCCGTACGACGTCCTGCGGCGTGCGCGTGTCACTCGGAGACTCCGAAGCCCTGCTTCTTGAGGTCGGCGACGGTGGCGTCCTGCATGGCGGTGAGGGCGGCCCCGAAGTCGGACTTGTTCTTGGCGGCCTGCGCGAAGTTGTCCTTGAAGGCGGTGTACGCGACGTTCACGTTGGGGCCCCAGGCAGCCGGGGCGGTGCCCTCGGCGATCTCGGCGGCCGTGGCGTAGAAGTCCGGCTGGTTGGGGAAGAAGGCGGGGGCCTGGGCGAGCGGGCCGCCGGTCTGCGCGGCCGTGGCGGCCGGGTAGACACCGCCTTCCTTCACCAGGGCGGTGAGCGCGGTGGTGTCCGTGTTCAGCCACTTCGCGAAGGTCGCGGCGGCTTCCTTGTGCCTGGAGTCGTTGGTGACCGCGGTGGAGGAGCCGCCCCAGCTGCCCGTGGCCTTCTCTCCGGCGTTCCACTGGGGGAGCGGGGCCATGGCCCACTTGCCCTTGGTGTCGGGGGCCGCCGTGGTCAGGGTGCCGGGCGCCCAGACCGCGCTGACCCAGGCGACCTGCTTGCCGGTGTTGAGCGCCTTGTTCCAGGCCGGGGTGTACATCGGCTGGTTGTCGATGGCGCCCTCCTTGACCAGGCCGCCCCAGAAGTCGGCGACCTTCTGCGTGGCCGGGTCGTCGATCGCGACCTTCCACTTGTCGTCGCCGGTGGTCCACCACTGGGCGCCGGCCTGCTGGGCCAGACCGGCGAAGAGGCCGGAGTCGTTGGACGAGAACGTGGTGAGGTCCTTGTCCGGCGCCTTCTTCTTCAGCGCGCGGGCGGTCTCGGTGAACTCGTCCCAGGTGGTCGGGACGGTCAGGCCGTACTGCTTGAACAGGTCCTGGCGGTAGTAGAACATCAGCGGGCCCGAGTCCTGCGGCAGCGCGTACAGGGCGTCCGAGCCCAGCGTCGCCTGCTGCCAGACGCCCTCGGCGAACTTGTCCTCGGCGTCACCGGCCTCCTTGGATATGTCGGCCAGCACATCGTTGGAGACCAGCGTGGGGAGCGCCTGGTACTCGGCCTGGACCAGGTCGGGGGCCTTGTGCGCCTTGGCCGCCGTGATGATCTTGGTGACCAGGTCGTCGCCCGATGCCTGCTTCTTCACCGTGACCTTGATGCCGGCCTTCTTGCCCTCGCCCGCGTTCCAGATGTCCGCGACCTTGTCCAGGCCGGGCGCCCACGCCCAGTAGGTGAGCTCGACCGGCCCGGAGGCGGCCGGGGTGCCGCTGTCCTCGTCCGACGAGCCGCAGCCCGAGAGCAGAGCGGTGGCGGCGAGCACGGTGGCCGTGGACGCCGCGGCGATGCGGTACTTCATGGATTTCTCCCCTGACGAGAAAGCGGGCTGCAGCGACGACGTGCGCTGTGAGCGTTCACAGTAGAGAAACGAAACTGACACTTGTCAATGGTTGTTGCTGTGCGGTTATGTTGGCTCAACGCCACCGAGAGTGTGTGTGCACGTTCCCAGAAGTTGTACCAAGAGCTCAGGAGACACCCATGCCGTACCCCGCCGGCGCGAGCGCCCCGCTCGGCCTGCACAAGCTGGCCTTCGGCGGTGACTACAACCCCGAGCAGTGGCCCGAGGAGGTCTGGCACGAGGACGTGCGCCTCATGCGGGAAGCCGGCGTGACGATGGTCAGCGTCGGGATCTTCTCCTGGGCCCTCCTGGAGCCCGAGCCGGGCGTCCACGACTTCGGCTGGCTCGACCGGCTCCTGGACCTGCTCCACGCCAACGGCATCCGCGCCGACCTCGGCACCCCCACCGTCGTCCCGCCCGCCTGGTTCTACCGCGCCCACCCCGACGCGCTGCCCGTCAGCCGCGACGGCGTGCGCTACGCCTTCGGATCACGCGGGGCGATCTGCCACAGCTCGCCCGCCTACCGGGCGGCCGCGGCGGACATCACCGAGCAGCTCGCCCGCCGGTACGCGGACCACCCGGCCCTCGCGATGTGGCACGTCCACAACGAGTACGGCGTCCCGGTCAGCGCCTGCTACTGCGACCAGTGCGCCGCCCACTTCCGCCGCTGGCTCGCCGGACGGCACGGCTCCGTCGAGGCCGTCAACGAAGCCTGGGGCACCGCCTTCTGGGGACAGCGCTACCGCGACTTCGACGAGATCGACCCGCCCCGCACCACCCCGACGGTCGGCAACCCGGCCCAGCAGCTGGACTACGCCCGCTTCGCCGACGCCACCATGCGCGAGAACTTCTGCGCCGAGCGGGACATCATCCACCGGCTAGCCCCCGGCGCCCCCGTCACCACCAACTTCATGACCGCGCTCAGCCAGTGCGACTCCGTCGACTACTGGGCCTGGGGCCGCGAGGTCGACCTCGTCAGCAACGACCACTACCTGATCACCGACGGCCGCCGCACCCACGTGAACCTCGCCATGGCCGCCGACCTCACCCGCTCGGTGGCGGGCGGCGCCCCCTGGCTGCTGCTGGAGCACTCCACGAGCGGCGTCAACTGGCAGCCCCGCAACCCCGCCAAGCGCCCCGGCGAAATGGCCCGCAACAGCCTCGCGCACGTCGCCCGAGGCTCCGAGGGCGCGATGTTCTTCCAGTGGCGCCAGTCCCGCCGCGGCGCGGAGAAGTTCCACTCGGCGATGATCCCGCACGCCGGCACGGACTCCCGGATCTGGCGCGAGGTCACCTCGCTCGGTGCCGGCCTCGGCCTGCTGGAGGGCATCCGCGGCACCCGGACCGTCGCCGACGTGGCGATGCTGTGGGACTGGCAGTCCTGGTGGGCGCAGTCCCTGGAGTGGCGCCCCAGCGAGGAGCACGACGCCCGCGAGCGCGCCGACGCGTTCTACGCCTCGCTCTACGACCGGCACCTGACCGTCGACTTCGCCCACCCCGAGGCCGACCTCTCCGCCTACCCGCTGATCGTCGTCCCGGCGCTCTACCTCGCCACCGAGGAGACCGGCCGCAACCTGAGCCGTTACGTCGAGGGCGGCGGCACCCTCGTCGTCTCGTACTTCTCGGGCATCGTCGACACCGACGACGCCGTGCACCCCGGCCCCTACCCGGGCGTCCTGCGGGACGTACTGGGCCTCCACATCGAGGAGTTCGCGCCGCTCGGCGTGGGCGGCACGGTGCGGCTCATCACCCCCGAGGGCGCGCCCGAGGGACCCGACCTGACCGGTGACCTCTGGTCGGACGTCGTGATCCCGCGCGGCGCCGAGACCGTCTGGTCGTACGCCGACGGCATCCCGGCGGGCCGCCCCGCCGTCACCCGCCACCGCCTGGGCGAGGGCACCGCCTGGTACGTCTCCACCCGGCTCTCCGGCTCCGGCCTGGACGCCGTGCTCGACCGGGCCTGCGAGGACGCCGGGATCGCCCCCCGCACCGCCCTTCCGTACGACGTCGAGGTCGTACGCCGCACCGGCGAGAGCGGCACGTACCTCTTCGTGATCAACCACACCGAGGGCGACACCGAAGTGCCGCTGGACGCCCCCGGCACCGAACTCCTCACCGGAGAGCCCGCCAAGGACCACCTCGCCGTTCCGGCGGGCGCGGTCCGTGTCGTACGGCTCGACGTCTGAGGTCCACCCCGCACATCCCCCGCACCGCACAACTGTCGAAGGGACATCGACGATGTACGGAACGTCGCACGGAAAGATCAGAGCCGCGGCAGCGGCAGCCCTCGGAGGGCTGCTGTTCGCCGCACTCCCCGCCCAGACCGCCCACGCGGCCACCACCCCCGCCAACCCCGGCTTCGAGTCCGGCGCCACCGGCTGGTCCACCTACTCGGCGGGCGGCCAGAACACCGCCTCCTTCACCGAGGCGGGCGGACACAGCGGCTCCGCCCGGCTCAGCCACTGGTCCTCGTCGGCCTACAAGGTGGAGACCTACCAGCACCTCTCCGGCCTCACCGACGGCACGTACACCCTGAGCGCCTGGGTCCGTTCCAGCGGCGGGCAGAACGCGGCGTACCTCGCCCTGCGCAACTGCGGCAGCGCCGAGCAGCGCACCGACCTGCCGCCGACCGCCAACGGCGCCTGGATACGTCTGGTCACCTCGGTCAAGGTGACCGGCGGTGCCTGCACCCTCAGCCTCAACTCCGACGCGCACGCGGGGGAGTGGGCCAACTTCGACGACATCACCTTCACGCCGGGGGCCACCGGGCTCGCCGTGAAGGGCGGTGACCTCTCCACCCTCCCGAAGAACGAGGCGTACGGCGCGACGTACCGCAACGCGAGCGGTGCGACCGGCGACGCCATGAGCATCCTGAAGAACTCCGGGATGAACTACGTACGCCTCAAGGTGTGGGTGAATCCCGCCGACGGCTACAACGACAAGGCCCACGTCCTGGCCATGGCCAAGCGCGCCAAGGCGCTCGGCATGAAGGTGCTCGTCGACTTCCACTACTCCGACGCCTGGGCCGACCCGGGCAAGCAGATCAAGCCCGCCGCCTGGGCCGGTCACAGCTACACCCAGCTCAGGACGGACGTCTACAACCACACGTACGACGTGCTGAACGCCCTCAAGGCCCAGGGCACCACCGCCGACATGGTGCAGATCGGCAACGAGACCAACGCCGGGATGCTCTGGCCGGAGGGCTCCACCGACAACTGGTCCCAGCTGGCCGGGCTGCTCACCTCCGGGGCCAACGCGGCGAAGGCCGTCTCCTCGGGTACGAAGGTGGCCCTGCACCTGGCAAAGGGCGGCGACAACGCGGGCACCCGCTGGTGGTTCGACAACGCGGTGTCGCGCGGCGTGCCGTTCGACGTCATCGCGCTCTCGTACTACGGGTACTGGCACGGCTCGCTGGCCGAGCTCCAGACGAACCTGGACGACGCCGCCGCACGGTACGGGAAGCCCGTCCTGGTCGCGGAGACCGCCTACGCCCACACCCTCGCCGATGACGACGGCCTGGAGAACAACGTGGCCACCGCCGACCAGCTCGTCACCGGCTACCCTGCGACCCCCGCCGGCCAGGCCGCCAACCTCCGGGACGTCATGAACGTCGTCGAGGCCGTACCGAACGGCCGGGGCATGGGCGCCGTCTACTGGGAGCCCTCCTGGACCGCCGTCACCGGCAGCGGCTGGGACCCGGCCGACCCGTCATCCGGCAACGCGTGGGAGAACCAGGCGGTGTTCGACTACAACGGGAAGGTGCTGCCGGCGGCGAGCTGGTTCTCGCACCGCTAGGGTCTGCCGGAATCAGCCGAGCGGTGCGCCCTGCCACCGCCACGACGTCACACGCTCACGCCCCGGCAGTCCGGCGCGGCCGGTGGACCAGAGCAGGACGGTCCACCGGTCCTCGTCGGCCGGGGCGTCGGGGAAGAGCCGGGCCAGCACCCGGTCGCACAGGGCGGCGGGCGGCGACCAGGTGATGCCCAGACCCTCGGCCACGTCATGGGTGTGCACCAGCGTCTCCACGATGCCCATCGCGGCGAAGCCCTCCGGGTCGGAGACGCCGTACGAGTGGTAGGAGCGGACGGCGGGAGAAGCCGTCCGCACCATCGCCGACAGCAGCGCGCCGCTCGCCTCCAGCGTCTGGAGCAGCCCGGCGGTCCCCGCCTCCGGGTCCGCGAAAACCGCGTTCCAGGGGCCGCCCTCGCGCTCCGGGGCCCACCGGTAGGGAACCTCGCTCTCCACCGGGGGCGTGCGCGGACCGAGCTGGACGGCGTACGCGAAGAGGTCGTCGCTCAGATGCTCCACGGTCTCCCAGCAGTCCCAGTCCAACGACCCCGCCGGGACACGCCAGTTGTCCGTCGCGGACTCCCCGAGCGCGTCGACCGCGAGACGCACCGCCGCGGTCACGTCGTCCGCGGTGACCGGCAGCCGGCTCCCGGTCAGCCGGGCCCGTTCGGCGGCACCGCACTCCACACAGAACTCGTTGCCCTCCGGGTCGGCCAGGGTCGCCCAGCCGCGCCCGTTCGGCTTGCGGTGATCGCCGGCCATCGTGGCGCCGAGCGCCAGAAGCCGCTCCACCTCCTCGTCCCGCGTGCGGTCGTCGGGCTGGATGTCGAGGTGGAGACGGTTCTTGGTGCTCTTCGGCTCGGGCACGGAGATGAACAGCAGGGCGGCGCCGGGGGCCTCGACCAGTGCCTCGGGGTCACCGGGCGCATCCTCGTCGGACACCTGGGTGCCCAGCACCTCGGCCCAGAAGGTTGCCAGCTCGTAGGCGTCGGCACAGTCGATGGTGATGTGGCGCACATGAGAACTCATGGGCGCCACTGTCGCGTTCCGGAGTGGCCCCGGTCCACCCCGTTCGGGCGGGGGCACCCGCCCCCGCCCGAACCGTGCCGGTATGTCACTTCACCGGAGTGAAGTCCCGCGCCCCGATGAACTCCGGGCGGCGGATCGGGGCCGCGAAGGGCTCCTGTGCCGCGTTCTCCACGCTGTTGAAGACGATGAAGACGTTGCTGCGAGGGAACGGGGTGATGTTGTCCCCCGAGCCGTGCATGCAGTTGCAGTCGAACCAGGTCGCCGAACCGGCCGCGCCCGTGAACAGCTTGATGCCGTGCCGGTCGGCCATCTTCGTCAGCGCCTCGTCGGACGGGGTGCCCGCGTCCTGCATCTGGAGGGACTTCTTGTAGTTGTCCCGCGGCGTCTCGCCCGCGCAGCCGAGGAACGTCTTGTGCGAACCGGGCATGATCATCAGCCCGCCGTTGGTGTCGTGGTTCTCGGTCAGCGCGATCGAGACGGACACGGTCCGCATGTTCGGCAGGCCGTCCTCGGCGTGCCAGGTCTCGAAGTCCGAGTGCCAGTAGAAGCCCGAAGCCCCGAAGCCCGGCTTGACGTTGATCCGCGACTGGTGGACGTACACGTCCGAGCCGAGGATCTGGCGGGCCCGGCCCACCACCCGCTCGTCGCTGACGAGGCGGGCGAAGACCTCGCTGATCCGGTGGACCTCGAAGACGGAACGCACCTTCTGCGACGTCGGCTCGACGATGGAACGCTCGTCGGCCCTGATCGCCGGATCGGCGATCAGCCGGTTCAGCTCGGCGTGGTAGACGGCGACCTCGTCCGGCGTGATCAGCTGGTCGACGGTGAGGAATCCGTCCCGCTCGAACCCCTGGAGGTCCTTGACGGCGACCGGCCCGGGTGCGCCGGGCGCGGACCAGATGACCGGGTCCTGGCGGGGAGTGGTCATCTCGGCGGCGCCGCGCGACGGGTACAGGTCTGCGCGTACATCAGTGGTCATGGTTCAGCCCTCCTCGGTCAGCAGCGGATAGACACCGTTCTCGTCGTGGTCCTCCCGTCCGGTGACGGGAGGGTTGAAGACACAGACGCAGCGGAAGTCGGTCTTGGGACGCAGCGTGTGGTGCTCGTGCCCGTCCAGCAGGTACATCGTGCCGGGGGAGATCCAGTGCGTCTCGCCGGTCTCGTCGTTGGTGAGCTCGGCCTCGCCCTCGGTGCACAGCACGGCCTCGATGTGGTTCGCGTACCACATCGACGTTTCCGTGCCGGCGTACAGCACGGTCTCGTGGAGCGAGAAGCCCACCTTCTCCTTGGCGAGCACGATGCGCTTGCTCTCCCAGGTGCCGGAGGCGGCCTTCACATGCCGGTCGGTGTTCTCGATGTCACTGAACGATCGGACGATCACGGTGGGTTGATGCCTTTCTCTCTGCGTGGTGCTTCTTCGGGCCCGGCCCGGGTCTCCCCGGGTCAGGCGGTCTCGCGGACGCAGCGGGCCAGTGTGCGCAGGCCCTCGTCCAGCTCGTCGGGGGTGATGGTCAGCGACGGCAGCAGCTTCACCACCTCGCTCTGCGGACCCGAGGTCTCCAGGAGCAGACCCAGCTCGAAGGCGCGGGCGCAGACCGCGGCGGCGCGCGCGGGGTCGGGGAACTCCAGGCCCCAGACCAGGCCGCGGCCACGGAACTGCCCGCCCGCAGCGGGGTTCTCGTCGCAGATCGCCAGCAGCGCCTGCTCGACCTGCTCGCCGCGGGCCAGGGTCTGCTTCTCCATCTGGCCGTCCGCCCAGTAGGCGTCGAGCGCGGCGGCGGCGGTGACGAAGGCCGGGTTGTTGCCGCGGAAGGTGCCGTTGTGCTCGCCCGGCTCCCAGATGTCCAGCTCCGGCTTGAACAGGCAGAGGGACATCGGCATCCCGTAACCGCTGATCGACTTGGACAGCGTCACGATGTCCGGCGTGATCCCGGCCTCCTCGAAGGAGAAGAAGCCGCCGGTCCGGCCGCAGCCCATCTGGATGTCGTCGACGATGAGCAGCATGTCCTGGCGGTGGCACAGGCTCTGGAGCGCGCGCAGCCACTCGGCGCGGGCCACGTTGATGCCGCCCTCGCCCTGGACGGTCTCCACGATCACGGCGGCGGGCTTGTTGAGCCCGGAGCCCTGGTCCTCCAGGAGCCGCTCGAACCAGAGGAAGTCCGGCACCTGGCCGTCGAAGTAGTTGTCGAACGGCATCGGCGTGCCGTGGACCAGGGGGATACCGGCGCCGGCCCGCTTGAACGCGTTGCCGGTGACGGCGAGCGAACCGAGCGACATGCCGTGGAAGGCGTTGGTGAACGAGACGACGGACTCGCGGCCCTTGACCTTACGGGCCAGCTTCAGCGCCGACTCGACGGCGTTGGTGCCGGTCGGGCCGGGGAACATGACCTTGTACGGCAGGTCGCGCGGGCGCAGGATCACGTTCTGGAAGGTCTCCAGGAAGGCGCGCTTGGCCGTGGTGGCCATGTCCAGGCCGTGCGTGATGCCGTCGCGCTCGATGTAGTCGATCAGCGCGCGTTTCAGCACCGGGTTGTTGTGGCCGTAGTTGAGTGAACCGGCACCGGCGAAGAAGTCGAGGTACGAGTGGCCGTCCTCGTCCGTCAGCCGGGCGCCCTGCGCACGGTCGAAGACCGCCGGCCAGCCGCGGCAGTAGCTCCGTACTTCCGATTCCAGGGTCTCGAAGACACTCAGGGCGGGGCGGGTGATGGTCACAGCGGATCTCCTGCGTGAGAGGGGGGTGGTGTGACGGGCTGCGCTCGGCGGGGCACAGGTGGTGCGCTCGTGCGGGAGCCCGGGAGCCCGGGGGCGTGGGGGCGCGCTCAGGCGTGGAACGGGCCGATGCGGTACAGCACTTCCGGCAGATGCGTTTCCTCGGGGAACAGCTCGCCGTCGAAGAGCACCTCGCGCTCCAGGCCCACGTCGTGGCGGAGCGCGTAGGAGGTGAACAGCCGGTCGGACGCGGTGTTGTCCGGGGTGATGGTGGTCTCGACCGAGACCAGTCCCTGGTCGGCGGTGACCCGGGTGGTCAGCGCGTCCAGCAGGGTGGCGGCCAGCCCCTTCCCGCGGTGCGCCTCGTCGACGGCCACCTGCCAGACGACGAGCGTCTGCGGGCGGTCGGGGCGGATGTATCCCGTCACGAAGGCGATGGCGTCGCCGTTCTCGTCGCGGGCGACCACGGAGGTCGCCGCGAAGTCACGGCACCACAGCAGGTAGCTGTACGAGGAGTTGAGGTCCAGGACCTCGGAATCGCGGGCGATGCGCCAGATCGCGGCTCCGTCCTCCACTCGCGGGGTGTCGATCCTGAGGAATTCGCTTCGGGCACGTGCAAAATCTGCTGGTGCGGCGGTCATGCGAATTGAATTTACCCAGCAAAAATCGAAATTGCATCGTGGAGAGGGGTTGGGTGAGCGGAGCTCTTGTGTTATCACGCGGGCGCGTACCTTCGCGCGAATCGGTGGCAATTTCTCACCTTTTGACCGGAATTTATCCGGCATAACGCCTGTCGTGTGGAGTCGGTCACAGGCTTGTAACTCTCGGGAGACGTGCCCGAATCACGAAGATCGCTCTTGTTGAATCTTTAGCGTTTAGGGTGAGGGGAAGCGGGCAGAAGAATGCGGGGAGCTACTCTCGATAAAATAGCTCCCCGCATTCATGAATTGTTTTTGTTTATGCGTTCGGCCAGGTTTCCGATACGGCCCTGCGGGCAGCCTCGACATCGACCTGCCGGCCCTGGCCGGCCAGCGCCGAACCCAGAGCCGCGAGCGAGGACAGCACCGCGCCCCGCGTCGCATCCACACCGTAGTGATTGACCCGGATCATCTCCTTGGACAGCGCCCCGCCCCCCGCGATCAGCGGCAGCGACGGGTCGGCCGAGAGCGCCCGCGCCACCAGCGAGGCGGCGTCGACGCCCGCCGGGGCTCGCAGCGTCGTGGCGACCGGCGCCGCGTCCCGGGCGTCCTCGACATACGGCACCAGGCCCCCGCCGAGCGCCAGGGCGCCCGCCCGGGTCGCCGCCGCCGCCGAGGCGTGGCGGGCCATCACCGCGTCAAGGCCCTCGTTCTCGATCCGCTCCACACAGGCTTCCAGCGCCAGCATCTCCAGTTGCGCGGGCGCGTGCAGCAGCGTGGTGCGGCCACCGTCGATCCAGCGCTCCTTCCAGTCCAGGAGCGAGAGGTAGGACCGGCGCGGAGCCCGCGGGTTGGCGGCGATGCGTTCCCAGGCGCGCTCGCTCACCGACACCGCCGACACCCCGGCGGGGCCACCCATCGCCTTCTGCGCGCCGATCACACAGAGGTCGACGCCCCAGGCGTCGGGCAGCAGCGGTTCGGCGCCCACCGAGGCGACGGCGTCCAGCATGAACAGCGCGCCGTGCGCCCGGACCACCTCGCCGATCCCGGCGACCGGGTTGGTGTTGCCTGTCGCGGCCTCGGCGTGGACCAGCGAGACGAAGTCGGTCTCCGGGTGCTCGGTCAGCGCCCGTGCGACCTGGTCCGCCGTCACCGCCGTGTGGAACGGCACGGCGAGATCGACGACTTCGGCCCCGCAGTCCCGCAGCCAGTTCCCGAAGGTCTGTCCGTAAGGCCCCGTGACGATGTTCAGCGCGGTCGAACCGGGCCGGGCGCCGCCCCGGATGCAGCCCTCGAGGGGCAGCAGCGCCTCGCCCTGCATGATCACGACGTCCGCCTGCGTGGCGAGGAGGCCGGCCACCCGCCGCTCGACGGCCGCGAAATGCGCGGCGGTGAGCGGGGCGAGGTCGAGGAAGGGGTGCGTCACGGTGGTGCTCTCTTCGGATCGGTCAGTGGTTCGGTGGGGGGGGGGGCGGCCCCGCCCCAACAAGGCGGTGTGGGTGGGTACGAGGGGGCCGTAAATTGGCGCCAAGATTGGGTAACGAA
>NZ_JBHXQO010000007.1:13296-50024 GCF_042717135.1 Streptomyces sp. NPDC058620 | reverse complement strand
ATGGGGCGGGGGGGTGGGGGGCGAGGTCGTGGAGGGGTTGCGACTCGGGGGTCCTCTCTCGGGCCCGGACTGGGTTGGGGGGCGGGGCCGCCCCCCCCCCCACGAACAGGGCTTGGTCGAGGGTACCGAGGGCCTCGTACAGTGCCGCATATGAGCGATCACGAAGAGCCGCAGGTCCTGCGGGTGAAGGGGCGGGTGCTCGTCGGCCCGGACGAGGTCCGGGACGAACTGTGGGCCGTCGACGGGCGGATCTCGTACGAGCGGCCGCCCGGCGCCGACGACGCGGTGACCGTCACCGGCTGGGCGCTGCCGGGCCTGGTGGACGCGCACTGCCACGTCGGCCTCGACCGTCACGGCCCCGTCGACGAGGCGACCAGCGAGAAGCAGGCCCTCGCCGACCGGGAGGCCGGCACGCTGCTCATCCGGGACGCCGGATCGCCCTCCGACACCCGGTGGATCGACGACCGCGAGGACCTGCCGAAGATCATCAGGGCCGGCCGTCACATCGCAAGGACCCGCAGGTACATCCGCAACTACGCCCATGAGATCGAGCCCGGCGACCTCGTCGCCTTCGTCGCGCGGGAGGCGCGGCGCGGCGACGGCTGGGTGAAGCTGGTGGGCGACTGGATCGACCGGGACGCCGGGGATCTGACGGCCTGCTGGCCGCGCGGCGAGGTCGAGGCGGCCATCGCCGAGGCGCACCGGCTGGGAGCGCGGGTCACCGCCCACTGTTTCGCCGAGGCGGCGCTGCGCGACCTCGTGGAGGCCGGGATCGACTGCATCGAGCACGCGACGGGGCTGACCGAGGACACCATCCCGCTCTTCGCCGAGCGCGGCGTGGCGATCGTCCCGACCCTGGTCAACATCGCCACGTTCCCGGACCTGGCGGCGGGCGGCGAGGCGAGGTTCCCCCGGTGGTCGGCCCATATGCGCCGGCTGTACGAGCGCCGCTACGACACGGTGCGCGCCGCGTACGACGCGGGCGTCCCGGTCTTCGTCGGCACCGACGCGGGCGGCTCGCTGGCCCACGGCCTGGTCGCGGCGGAGGTCGCCGAACTGGTCAAGGCGGGCATCCCGCCCCTGGAAGCCCTCTCGGCGACGGCCTGGGGCGCGCGGCAGTGGCTCGGCCGGCCCGCCCTGGAGGAGGGCGCCCCCGCCGACCTCGTGGTGTACGACGAGGACCCGCGTGCGGATGTACGGGTGCTGGCGGCGCCCCGCAGGATCGTGCTGAACGGGCGCCTGATCGGCTGACCCGATGATCCGGCCGGGTGCGGCGCCGCGTTGACAACCGGTGACCGGGGCGGGTGTGTGTCGTTGAAACACTTCTGCGTGCACCCCCCTCGTCAACGGCCGCACCCCGTGCGCTCCGTGAAACGGGTGACTCCGGGGAACGTGCGTGCCGAAAGAATCGAATACACGCACCAAAACCCCCCTTTGGGGTGAACTCACTCCAGGTATCCGCCAGTTCACCCTCCGTGCGCAAAGATTCACGGAGTCGAGGCCACCGGCGCCCGCGATGTCCCCCATTGGGCGGCGCCGGTGGCTCCATGTCTCTTGTGGGGGTTCCACCATCTTGAACAGCAACACCTTCCGCCTCGCCGCCCTGGCGGTCGCCGCCGCCCCTGTCGCGCTGCTTGCCGCCGTTCCCGCGCAGGCCGCCACCGCGACCACGGTCACCGGCGACGGAAAGGCGAGCGCGGTCGTCCTCCGTACCGCACTCGATGTCTCACTCGTCAACAAGACGGTCAACGTTCCGCTGAAGGCCACGCTCAACGAGGTGCGGGCTCCCGCGAGCGCCGGGAAGACCGCGCTCAGCGTCCAGCTCGACGGGGTGGACGGAGGAAACCCCTTCAGCGTCCTGAAGGCCGACGTGGCCACGGCGAAGGCGACCGTCGACGAGCACAGGGCCGAGGGCCGCTCGAACCTCGCGAAGGCCACCGTCCATGTGCCGGGACTGCCGCTCCTCTCGCTCATCGAGGTCGAGAAGGTCACCTCCAGCGCCGTCTGCGAGGCCGGCCGCAAGCCGGTCGCGGAGTCGAACGTGCTCGGGCACGTGTCGGTCCTCGGCAAGAAGGTCACGCTCACCGCGGGCGGGACCACCCGCGTGGACGTGCCGGGCGTCGGTGAGGTGACCCTCGACCTGTCGGAGACCGGGACCACCTCGCGTACCGCGGCAGCCGTCGCGCTGCAGCTCAAGGTGTCGGTGAATCCGCTCGAACTCAATGTCGCCGAGGTGCACGGCGAGGTGACGCTGGCCGAGGCGACCTGCGAGACACCGAAGACGCCCGAAAAGCCGGGCGGCACCGACGGAGGCACCTCCGGCGGTGCTACCGGTGGCTCGACGGGCGGTTCGACCGGCGGCGAGGTGAAGCCGCAGACCGGGTCCGACCCCGCCCCGGCCGCCGAGGAGCCGAACCTCGCGGAGACCGGCGGCAGTTCCACGACCCCGTACATCGCGGGCGGCGCGGCGCTGCTGCTGGCCGTCGGCGCCGCGGCCACCGTCGTGGCCCGCAGGCGCACCCAGGGCTGACAGGGGCCCGCCGGACGGGCCGGGACAGCGAACCGGCCCGTCCGGCACGGGCCACTCAGCCCACGGGTCTCCAGGGCAACGCCTGGAGTGCCTGGTCGAACGCCTGAAGGAAGCGGTTGGTCGTCGCTCGGTCCCGTACGGCCAGCCGCAGCCACTCGGGCCCGAGGCCCGGGAAGGTGTCACCGCGCCGCGCCGCGAACCCCAGGGACCGCAGCCGCTCCCGGATCTCCGCCGCCCGCTCCACCCGGAGCAGGACGAACGGCCCCTGGGCCGGCTCCACCACCCGTATCTCGCCGAACTCCGCCAGCCCGGCCAGCAGATGGGCCCGGTCCACCGAGATCCGGTCGGCCGCCCGGGCCGCCTCCGCCAGCGCCCGCGGCTCCATGCACGCCTCGGCCGCCGCCAGCGCGGGGGAGGAGACCGGCCACAGCGGCTGCGCCTCCTGGAGGACGGCGACCGTCGCCGGGTCGGCCAGCACATAACCGATCCGGAGCCCGGCCAGACCCCAGGTCTTGGTGAGACTGCGCAGGACGACGAGCCCGGGGATGTCCGTGCGTCCGCAGAGCGCCTCCCGCTCGCCGGGCACCGCGTCCATGAACGCCTCGTCGACCACCAGCGTCCGGCCGGGACGGGCCAGCTTCTCCAGGACACCCGCGGGGTGGAGCACCGACGTCGGGTTGGTCGGATTGCCGATCACCACCAGATCGGCGTCCTCGGGCACCACCGCCGGGTCGAGCAGGAAGCCGTCCTCGGGGCGCAGCAGTACCCGCCCCACCTCGTGCCCGGCCGCCCGCAGCGCCGCCTCCGGCTCGGTGAACTGCGGATGCACGACGACCGGCCGCCGGGCGGGCAGCGCACGGGCGATCAGGACGAACGCCTCGGCCGCACCCGCCGTCAGCAGCACCCGCTCCACCTGCAGCCCGTGCCGCGCGGCGACGGCGGCCCGCGCGGGCCGCCCGTCCGGATACGCGGCCAGCGAGCCGAGCGACAGGGCGATCCGCTCCCGCAGCCAGTCGGGCGGTGTCCCGGTCCGTACGTTCACGGCGAGGTCGGTCAGATCGTGGCCGCGCACTTCCGCGTCACCGTGGTGGCGCAGGTCGGGGCCGGCGACTTCGAGGTCCTTCGTGGGGGGTGTCATGGCAGCCATGGTGAACGGCTCCGGGCCGTACGTCACCGGTGGGGTGGACATCGATTCGGCGACGGGCCGCCGGACCACCGCGCAGGTCACCGAGGAGGCGCCCCCGCCCCCGGGGGCCGACTTCCGCTTCGGGACCAGCAGTTCGCCCCCGCCGATCAGCGCGGCGGCCTCGGCGACCGACGGCGTACCCGCGGCGTCCCGTACCGCACCGGAGGGATGCGGGACGCGCACCCGGGCCAGCTCCCGCGCCCGGTGGGCGCGCACCGGCACCCCCAGCCCGGCCGCCGCACCCACGATTCCCGGCTCGTCCGCCTTCGACTCGACGGTGGCCAGCTCCGCGACCTCGGCGACGTCGAGCCCGGCCGCGCGCAGGGTCGTCAGGATCAGCTCCAGCACCTCGTCGGCCGGAGCGCCTTTGCGGGCGCCCACGCCCACGACGAGGGAGGCGGGGCGGTTCACGGTACGGAGTCCTCTCGTACGCGGACCCCCTGACCACGGGTCACGGAAACCGAGCCGGGTGAGGGCGTCCTGAGATGCGCGCGGGGGTGCCGATCGGCTAGCAAGGGGCCATGGCGGTGTTCGTCGCGCTCGGCGCGTTCCTGATGACTCTGGCCGGCGGCTGGGTCGCTCAACGCGTCACCGACCGCCGTCACCTGGTGCTCGGCCTCGCGGGCGGGCTGATGCTCGGCGTGGTCGGGCTCGACCTCCTGCCCGAGGCGATCGAGGCGGCGGGCGGCGAGGTCTTCGGTGTGCCGGCCGCCCTTCTGCTGTTCGTGGGCGGCTTCCTGGTGGCCCATCTGGTCGAGCGGCTGCTCGCCGGACGCCAGGCGGCACACGGCGCGAGCGACGAACGGGTGCCGCAGGTCGGCCTGACGGCGGCGGCCGCGATGGTGGGCCACAGCCTGATGGACGGCATCGCGCTCGGCGCCGCGTTCCAGGTCGGCGGCGGCATGGGAGCCGCCGTCGCAGTCGCCGTCATCACCCACGACTTCGCCGACGGATTCAACACGTACACCCTCACCAGGCTGTACGGGAACGCCCGCCGAAAGGCGATGCTGATGCTCTTCGCGGACGCGCTGGCCCCGATCGTGGGCGCGGCGACGACGCTGCTGTTCACCCTTCCGGAGGAACTGCTGGGCTGCTATCTCGGCTTCTTCGGCGGCGCCCTGCTCTACCTGGCCGCCGCCGAGATCCTGCCCGAGGCGCACCACACCCACCCGGCCCGCTCGACGCTGCTGTGCACCGTCGCCGGGGTGGGCTTCATCTGGCTGGTCGTGGGCATCGCCGAGTGAGTGCGGCGCCGCCGGACGGACCGCGGCGCCCGCACTCATCCGTTCATCCCCGGTACTTCTCCACGGAGTTCATCCCCGGCACTTGTCCACGGAGTTCATCCCCGGCACTTGTCCACGAAGCGCCCTGCCACACCGGGTGACGCCGCCCAGTGGGTGTGCAGATAGCTCGCGTGCACGCCCCCCTGTACGAACCCCTCCACACGCCGCTCCGGCTGATGCATGCCCCAGGCCGGCGTGGCCCCGGCGCCCGGCTCCAGCACCGTCCGGTGGAACTCGTGGCCGCGCATCCGGGTGCCCGCGACCGCCAGGACACTGTCGGACACGGCCACCGCCTGCCGGTATCCGAGCGTCAGCCGCTCCGACATCCGGGCCTCCGCGTCCAGCACCCCGCACATCGGCCGGCCGTCCAGCTCACGCGCCAGATACAGGAGCCCGGCGCACTCGGCGGCCACCGGGGCGCCGCCCCGCGCCAGTTCCGTCACCGCCAGGCGCAGCGGCTCGTTCGCCGACAGTTCCGGCGCGTACATCTCGGGGAAGCCGCCTCCCACGACCAGCCCCGAGGTGCCCGCCGGCAGCTTCTCGTCGCGCAGCGGATCGAAGACCACGACCTCGGCGCCCGCCGCCGTGAGCAGCTCGGCATGCTCGGCGTACGCGAACGTGAACGCCGCCCCGCCCGCCACGGCCACCACCGGCCGCCCACCCGCCACCGGTTGCCGGTCCGTGACCGGCCGCGGCTCCCAGACCTCGTCCGGCAGCGGCGGCGCCGTCCGGGCCAGCGCCATCAGGGCGTCCAGATCGCAGCCGGCCCGGACCCGCTCGGCCATCGCCCGTACGGCATCGACGGCGTCCGTGGCCCGCTCGGCCACGGGAACGAGACCGAGGTGGCGGGACGGCGTCGCCATCTGCGCGGAACGCCGCAGCACCCCGAGCACCGGAAGGCCCGACTCGTCGAGCGCCTCCCTTAGCAGCGCCTCGTGCCGGTCGGACGCCACCTTGTTCAGGATCACCCCGCCGATCCGCACCTGCGGGTCCCAGGAGGCGAAACCGTGCACGAGCGCGGCGACCGAGCGGGACTGCGAGGAGGCGTCCACCACGAGCACCACGGGCGCCCGCAGCAGCTTCGACACCTGGGCGGTCGACGCCAGTTCGCCCTGTCCCGAGGCACCGTCGTACAGCCCCATGACGCCCTCGACCACGGCGAGGTCGCAGCCGCTCGCCCCATGGGCGAACAGCGGGGCGATCAGCTCGGGACCGCACATGTACGCGTCGAGATTGCGACCGGGGCGGCCGGTCGCCAGGGCGTGGTACCCGGGGTCGATGTAGTCCGGGCCTACCTTGTGCGGGGACACGGCGAGTCCGCGGCCCGCGAAGGCCGCCATCAGCCCCGTGGCGACGGTGGTCTTGCCGCTGCCGGACGCCGGCGCGGCGATGACCAGACGCGGAACGCTCACCACTCGATGCCCCTCTGGCCCTTCTGGCCCGCGTCCATCGGGTGCTTGACCTTCGACATGTCGGTCACGAGGTCGGCGGCCTCGATCAGCTTGTCCGGAGCGTTGCGCCCAGTGATCACCACGTGCTGCGTCCCGGGACGGTCGCGCATCACCTGGACCACCTCGTCGGTGTCGATCCAGCCCCAGTGCATCGGGTAGGCGAACTCGTCGAGGACGTACAGCTTGTACGTCTCGGCGGCCAGGTCGCGCTTGACCTGCTCCCAGCCCTCGCGGGCCTTCTCCTCGTTGTCGAGCTGGTTGTCCCGCTGCACCCAGGACCAGCCCTCGCCCATCTTGTGCCAGTCGACGGTGCCGCCCTCCCCGCTCGCGCCGAGCACCTTCAGGGCGTTCTCCTCGCCGACCTTCCACTTCGCCGACTTCACGAACTGGAACACCCCGA
Organism: Streptomyces sp. NPDC058620; assembly: GCF_042717135.1. Taxonomy (NCBI): domain Bacteria; kingdom Bacillati; phylum Actinomycetota; class Actinomycetes; order Kitasatosporales; family Streptomycetaceae; genus Streptomyces; species Streptomyces sp. NPDC058620. The sequence goes on along the minus strand of NZ_JBHXQO010000007.1, from coordinate 43,174 downwards.
TCGGCCAGCCCTGGTTCCAGGCGCGGAGCGCGAGACCGAAGGCCGCCGTCGACTTCCCCTTGCCGATGCCCGTGTGGACGAACAGCAGCGGGCGATTGCGCCGCTGACGGGTGGTGAGACCGTCGTCCGGCACCGAATTCGGCTGTCCCTGTGGCATTACGCGGCCCTCCCGGCTGCAGATACGTCTTTCACGAGCCCGACGATCGTGTCGGCCCGCAGTTCGTCGAGCGTGACGGCGCTGCCGCCGAGATCCCTGGCGAGCTGTGCGGCGAGGCCGAGCCGTACGATCCCCGACTCGCAGTCCACGACGACTGACGCGGTGCCCTCGGCGGCATGCAGCCGCCCCGCCCGCGCCGCGAGCGCCAGGGGGTCCGGACCCCCCGTCGCCCGCCCGTCCGTCACCACGAGGAGCAGGGGCCGCCGCGAGGGGTCGCGCAGCCGCTCCACGCGCAGGACGTCGTGCGCCTTGAGCAACCCCGCGGCGAGCGGGGTGCGCCCGCCGGTCGGCAGCGACTCCAGCCGCGCCGCGGCCGCGTCCACCGACGACGTCGGCGGCAGCACCACCTCGGCGTCCTTGCCCCGGAAGGTGATCAGACCGACCTTGTCCCGCCGCTGGTACGCGTCCAGCAGCAGCGACATCACCGCACCCTTCACGGCGCTCATCCGCTGCCGGGCCGCCATCGACCCGGAGGCGTCCACGACGAAGAGCACGAGGTTCCCCTCGCGCCCCTCCCGCGTCGCCTGCCGGAGATCGTCGCGCCGGACCACGAGGCCCCGCCCGGACCGGCCCCTGGCGTGCTGATGCGGCGCGGCCGCCTGCACGGTCGCCGCCAGGTGCAGCTTCGTCAGCGCCCCCTGGGGCCGCCGCGAGCCGGTCGTACGGCCGTGCTCCGTACGCGCCCGGGAGCGCCGCCCCGCCGCTCCCTCGCCCAGTCCGGGCACGCTCAGCATCTTCGTGCGGAACGGCTCCGCCGCGCGTACGGGCTGCTGTTCACCGCCCCCGGACGGCCGCCCCTGTCCGGGCGCGTCGCCGCCGCTCTCCGGCGCGTGGTCCGGCGTGCCGGCCCCGGCCGGTCCATCAGGGCCGTCGGCCTGCGGCGGCACGCCACCGCCACCACCACCGTCACCGCCGTCATCCGGCCCGTCCGGGTCCGGATCATTGTCGCCCTCGCCCTGGCTCTCGTCCGGCGCGGCGTCCCGCAGCGTGTCGTCCAGCTTGTCCTCGTCGAGCCCCGGCGCGTCGAACGGATTGCGCCGGCGCCGGTGCGGAAGCGCGAGCAGCGCGGCCTGGCGCACGTCCTCGGCGAGCACCTCCTCCCGCCCGGCCCAGGCAGCCAGCGCCGTGGCGGTACGGGCCATGACGATGTCGGCGCGCATCCCGTCCACCTCGAAGGCCGCACAGGTCGCCGCGATCTGCCGCAACACGCCGTCACCGAGGACGACTTGGGGCAGCAGGGCGCGCGCGGCGGCGATCCGCTCGCGCAACTCCTCTTCCTGGTCCGCCCATCGGGCGGAGAAGCCGGCCGGGTCGTCGTCGTAGGCCAGCCGGCGCCGTACGACCTCGACCCGCAGATCGGTGTCGCGGGAGGCGGCGACCTCGACGGTGAGCCCGAACCGGTCCAGCAACTGCGGCCGCAGTTCGCCTTCTTCGGGGTTCATCGTCCCGACCAGCAGGAAACGCGCCGCGTGCCGTACGGAGACGCCCTCGCGCTCCACGTACGAGGCGCCCATGGCGGCGGCGTCGAGGAGCAGGTCCACGAGGTGGTCGTGGAGCAGGTTGACCTCGTCGACGTACAGGATGCCGCGGTGGGCGTCGGCGAGGAGCCCGGGCTCGAACGCCTTCACACCCTCGGAGAGTGCCCGCTCGATGTCCAGTGCCCCGACGAGCCGGTCCTCGGAGGCCCCGACGGGCAGTTCGACGGTGCGCGCGGCCCGCGACACACCGCCCGCGGCCTCGTGGGGCCCATCGGGACACGCCGGGTCGGGCGCGACCGGATCACACGAGAACCGGCACCCCGGAACGACGGAGACCTCGGGCATGAGCGCCGCGAGGGCCCGCACGGCGGTGGACTTGGCGGTCCCCTTCTCCCCCCGCACGAGGACCCCGCCGACGGCCGGGCTGACGGCGTTCAGCAGGAGCCCGAGCCGCAGGTCGTCCTGCCCGACGATGGCGGTGAACGGATACGGCGTACTCACAGAGTCTCCTTCTCGGCATGCGGCAGATCCGCCCCGTTCCCGGCCACTTCCAGGACCGCGTTCCGGGCCTCTTCGAGCCCGTCGACTTCCCGGGCCACGTTCCGGTCCTCTTCAAGCCCACCCGGCTCCAGGACCGCGTTCCGGGCGTTCTCAAGCCCGTCCGGCGATCGAGGACCGGGGTCCGGGGCGGAGCCCCGGTCACGGGAAGGGGCGGGCAGGGGAAGGCGCGCCGCACCCGCAGGCGCACCCGCCCCCACAGGCGTACCCACCCGCGGCGCCCCCGGCGGCACGAACGGCAGCCCAGCCGGCGCCCCGCCCTCGATCAGCCGCCACAACGCGTCCGTGTCCGCGTGTTCCTCGATCAGATCCCCCAGCCGGTCCAACTGCTCCTCCCGCAGCACCTCGAAGCTCGTGTCGGGCGCGGCGACGAACCGCCGCCCCGCCGCCCGCGCGACCTCCGCCAGGAACCGCCGACGGAACGCGTCGCTCTCCAGGGACCCGTGCCAGTGCGTCCCCCACACCGCGCCCACCCGGCATCCGTCCAGGAACGGTTCCCCGCCCCGCACATCGGCGACCCCGTGATGGATCTCGTACCCCTCGACCGGTTCCCCGAGCGCCGAACCGACCGGCCGGGCCAGCGTCTTGGCCTTCTCGAAGCGGATGCGTACCGGCAGCAGCCCGAGCCCGTCGACGTGCCCGGCCCGCGACTCCACCTCGTCCTCGATGTGCTCACCGAGCACCTGGAAACCGCCGCAGATCCCCAGCACCGGGCGCCCCTCGGCGGCCCGCCGCACCAGCGCGTCCGCCAGTCCCCGCTCCCGCAGCCAGGCCAGTGCCTTCACCGTGCCGCGCGTGCCCGGCACGATCACCAGGTCCGCGTCGGCCAGCTCCTCCGCCCGGTCCACGAACCGCACGACGACACCCGGCTCGGCGGCCAGTGCGTCCACGTCGGTGAAGTTCGACATCAGCGGTACGGCGCACACCGCGACCCGCAGGACGTCCTCGCCGTGCGGCGCGGTGACGGCGGACTCCCGGACGGCGCCGCGCAGCGACACCCGCAGCCCGTCCTCCTCGTCGATTCCCAGCCCGTGCGCGAACGGCAGCACCCCGTACGTCCGCCGCCCCGTGAGCTCGTACAGCATGTCGAGACCCGGCTCCAGCAACGAGACGTCGCCCCGGAACTTGTTCACGAGATACCCGGCGACCAGCTCCTGGTCCTCCGCGCTCAGCAGCGCCGTCGTACCGAAGAACGAGGCGAAGACACCGCCGCGGTCGATGTCCCCGACCACCAGTACGGGGAAGCGTGCAGCCCGTGCGATGCCCATGTTCACGATGTCCGTACGCCGCAGATTGATCTCGGCCGGACTGCCCGCCCCCTCGCAGATCACGGCGTCATACGTGCCCCGAAGCTGCTCCAGGCAGTCCACGACGGTTCCGAGCAGCGATTCCTGGCGCCCCCCGTGGTAGCCGCGTGCGCTCATCTCGCCGACGGGCTTCCCCATCAGGACGACCTGGCTGGACCGGTCGCTGCCGGGCTTGAGCAGCACTGGGTTCATCAGCGCCGTCGGCTCCACCCGGGCGGCCTGCGCCTGCATGGCCTGGGCGCGTCCGATCTCCGCGCCCTCGCGGGTGACGAACGAGTTGAGCGACATGTTCTGCGCCTTGAACGGCGCGACCTTCACCCCCTGCCGTACGAGCCACCGGCAGATCCCCGCCGTGACGACGCTCTTGCCCGCGTCCGACGTGGTTCCCGCGACCAGCAGTCCGCCGCTCATATCCGTCTCCGTCCCGCGATCAGCCGTCCGGCCACACAGACGCCGAGGGCCAGCGCACTCACCCGGCGCGACAGCCGCACCGCACGTTCGATGTCCGGGGTCTCCACCGCGCGGCCGGCCACCCCGTTGAGCACCGGCCGGTGCTCGACCCGGCCGCCGTACGCGAGGGTCCCGCCGAGCCGTACGCCGAGCGCGCCCGCGAACGACGCCTCGACCGGTCCCGCGTTGGGGCTCGGGTGCTTGCCCGCGTCGGCCCGCCAGGCCCGTACCGCCTGCAGGGGCCGGCCGCCGGCGGCGACGGCGAGTGCGGCGGTGAGGCGGGCCCCGGGCCAGCCCGCGAGGTCGTCGAGGCGGGCGGAGGCCCAGCCGTACCGCCGGTACTGGGGCGACCTGTGCCCCACCATGGCGTCGAGGGTGTTGACGGCCCGGAAGGCGACGAGACCGGGTACGCCGCCCAGTGCGCCCCAGACGAGGGCGCCGACGACGGCGTCCGAGGTGTTCTCGGCGACGGATTCGACGACGGCGCGGGCGATCTGCGGCCCGTCGAGCGCCTGCGGGTCGCGTCCGCACAGGTGGGGCAGCCGCTCGCGGGCCGTGTCGAGGTCCCCGGCGTCGAGCGCACCGCCGATGGCGCGTGCCTCGCGGCCCAGTGAGGTACCGCCGATGACGGACCAGGTGGTGGCGGCGGTCAGCGCGACGGCGACGGCGGGGCGGTCGCGGACGGCGCGTGCGGTGAGCGCGGCGGCTCCCGCGGCGCCTCCGGCGCAGATCAGCGTGTGGAGCGCGCCCCACCCGCGGTGGTCCCGCCACAGGCGGTTCTCGACCTCCGCGGCTGCCAGCCCGAAGGCGGCGACGGGGTGACCCCGGCGGGGATCGCCCAGGAGCAGATCGCCGATCAGACCGGTCGTGGCGCCGTACGCGAATATGCGGTCGGCACGCATGGCTCAGCCCGCCGATGCACGGGACGTTCTGGCGACAGGTGACACAGGATCGGGCGCACAGCGGCCGGGCAGCATGGCGTATGTCCTCACTCAGGGTCCGCGCCCTGGTTCGACGTGACCGGCGACGAGAGTCTCCTGGCTTCCGGATCGGCAGTTCCCCCCGGCCTTCCAGTCCGCGGGCGGACCGTGACTTCCGGTGTGGGGGGAGTGCTCCCCGGTGACAGTGGCGGGACCGCGCCGGATTCGCACCGGCTTCCTCTTCTGTCGCCGTAAACGGCACGGGCAGTCCACCACGCTGTGCGAACGCCCGTCAACTCGCCGTTGACCTGCGAGGCTGCGCGCAGATCAACGGCGAGGGAGACATATGCGGCAGCGTGCGCTGCGGCCGCTGCGTCAGACGACGATCAGGTAGATCCCGTAGGTGACCGCCGCGGCGCAGAGCCCGAAGCAGAGGTATGCGCCGGTACGGGCCAGGGCGAGAGAGCCGCCGGAGCTGCCGGCCGAGGCGGTCGCGGCCTGCCTGGACAGGCCGACGATGCCGAGGGTGAAGAGGCCGACGAGCGCCACGGTGACCACGAGGCTGACGCCGAAGACGGAGGCAAGAGCTGCCCAGTCGATTTTCATGGTGGTAGTTCCTGCCCTTTAGACCGTGGCCGGGCGGGCCGGGTCGGCGGTGGTACCGGCCGGGGCCGGGATGGTGGACTTGATCTCCATGGCCGCGGTGCCGGTGGGCGGCGGCGTGACGGCCGCCATGGCCATCGTGACGACGCCCGCGGGCTCGGGGTGCTGGCTGTCCGTGACGTTGGTGTGGTCGACCGGCTTGCGGCGCGACAGCAGCCAGATGGCGCCGGAGCCCGCGACGAGCAGGACCGCGACGACGGCGACGCCCCAGCTGCCCTGCTTGGTGAGGAACTCTGCGCCCGCGCCGACCAGACCGGCGGCCGGCAGGGTCAGGCCCCAGGCGATGAACATCCGGGTGGCGGTGGACCAGCGGACCACACCGCCCTTGCGTCCGAGACCCGCGCCCATGACGGCGCCGGAGCAGGACTGGGTGGTGGAGAGGGAGAAGCCGAGGTGGGAGGAGGCCAGGATGACCGTGGCCGCACTGGTCTGGGAGGCGAAGCCCTGCGGCGGCTTGAGCTCGGTGAGGCCGCTGCCCATGGTGCGGATGATGCGCCAGCCGCCGAGGTAGGTACCCAGGGCGATGGCGACACCGGCGGAGACGATGACCCAGACCGGCGGGTTGGAGCCGGGGGCCAGGACACCGCCGGTGACCAGGGCCAGGGTGATGATGCCCATGGTCTTCTGCGCGTCGTTCGTGCCGTGGGCGAGGGAGACGAGCCCGGCCGAGGCGATCTGGCCGGCCCGGTAGCCCTTGGCGGTCGACTTCAGCTGGGCCTCGTCGGTGACCTTCCGGTTGATCCGGTACGTCAGCCTGGTGGCCAGCAGGGCCGCGAGGCCGGCGACGAGCGGGGCGGCGATGGCGGGGAGCAGGACCTTGGTGACGACGGTGCCGCCGTCGATCGAGGACCAGCCGGCCGACATGACCGCGGCGCCGATGAGGCCGCCGAAGAGGGCGTGCGAGGAGCTGGAGGGCAGGCCCACCAGCCAGGTCAGCAGATTCCAGAGGATGGCGCCGACGAGCGCCGCGAAGATGACCTCGGTTCTCAGGCCGTCCTCGTTGACGATCCCGCCGGAGATCGTTTTCGCGACCTCCACCGACAGGAACGCGCCGATCAGATTGAGAACGGCGGACATCGCCACCGCTGTCTTGGGCTTCAGAGCGCCGGTCGAGATGGTGGTGGCCATCGCGTTGGCGGTGTCATGGAAACCGTTCGTGAAATCGAACACGAGAGCTGTCACGATCACAATCGCAAGCAGCAGTGTGATGTGTTCCATTTACCCAGGCAATCGCTCGACGTCAGTGGCACGTGGACCGTAGGCAACCTGAGTGAACGGAAGGTGAACTGAGCAGGGCGTTGTGGTGACCCCAATCGGAGTGCGGCCACTCCGCTTGTGTGGGGAAGGGGTGCACAGCCCGTCCGGCGCCTGGAGGGAGCCCCTCCGTTACGACCCGGTGGCGAACGTTTTCGGCCGCTTTTCCCACCAGGGAGATCCTGGTCACCAGACGCGCACTCCCGGCGCCCGTACGCCCCGCACCCCTAGGATTTCCCCCATGAGTGATCAGCATCGGGACGCGATCGAACGGGCCTGGGACGACGTGGTCGCGACGGCCCGCAGGACGGCGTCCGACGGCCTCGTCGTCGGAACCTCGGGCAACGTCTCGGCCCGGGTCGGAGACGTCGTCCTGGTCACCCCCAGCGGCGTGCCGTACGACCGGCTCCGTCCCGCGGACGCGGTCGGCGTGGACCTGGAAGGCCGGCAGGTGCTCGGCGACCTCGCCCCCACCAGCGAACTCCCGCTCCATCTCGCCGTCTACGCGAACACCGGCGCCGGCGCCGTCGTCCACACCCACGCCGTGCACGCCACCGCGGTCTCCACGCTCGTCCCCGAGGTCCCGCTCGTGCACTACGCCGCCGCGATGCTCGGCGGCCCCGTCCGCACCGCCGCCTACGCGCGCTACGGGACCCGGGAGCTCGCCGAGAACATGCTCACCGCCCTGCGCGACCGCACGGGCTGCCTGCTGCAGAACCACGGAACCGTCACCTACGGGAACACCCTCGACGAGGCGTACGACCGCACCGCCCAGCTCGAATGGCTGTGCAGGCTCTGGATCACCGCGAGTTCCGTGCCCGGCCACCGGCCGACGCTGCTCTCCCATACCCAGCTGCGCGACGTGCAGGACGCCCTGAAGGGCTACGGCCAGCCCGGCTGACGTCCCGGGGCGCGCACCGGCGGGCATCGGACGGCCCCGCCCACTGGCACCGCGCCGCGGTCGCCGTGACACTGAAGCATGCGCCCGGCTACAGCGACGGCAGCGGCCGTCACCACGATCCTCGGCGTCGGCGCGGCAGCGGTCGCGGCCGGCCGGTACGCCAGTGACGCCGCCCTCAAGGTGCCGTCCGGACGTCCCTTCCCCGGCGACCACAGGCTCACCGTGCACGCCACGGCGGCCGGACAGGTCACCCTGACCCGCTCCTTCGCCGCGCTCCGGCCCGGTACGTACGGACTGGTGGGCCCAGGCGTCCACGCCGTCGTCGGACCGGTGATCGAGCAGGCGGAGCGCGGCGCCGACACCGTCGTCCGCAGACTGGAGCGCGTCGTCCACGGCAGCCTGGAACCGGGCGCCAAGGTCCGCATGACCCCCGAGCTGTACAGCGGGGACCCGGGCAGCGCACTCGGGCTCGACTTCAAGGAGGTCGAGATCCCCGGCGAGCTGGGCGTCCTGCCCGCCTGGTTCGTGCCCGCTCCCCGTGACGTCTGGGTGATCACCGTGCACGGCCTCGGCACCACCCGCGAACACCCCATGAACCTGATGGGGTTCCTCAACGCCCAGCAGATGCCCGTACTGGACCTGGCCTACCGCGGCGACGCCGGAGCTCCGCGCCCGGCGGACGGCCTCGGCCACCTCGGTGAGTCCGAATGGCGCGACCTGGACGCCGCCATCCGTTACGCGGTGCGCTACGGAGCCCACAGCGTCATCGTCCACGGCTGGTCCACCGGCGCCTCGATGGCCCTGCACGCCGCCGTGAACTGCGCGCTCCGCGACCGCATCACCGGCCTCGTCCTCGACTCACCGGTCCTCGACTGGCGGGCCACCCTGCGCGCCCTGGCCGCCGCCCGGGGCGTTCCCGCCGCGCTGCTGCCACTGGCGGTCCGCGCCGCCCAGGGCCAGACCGGGCTCCGCGGCGCCCGGCTGCTGGACACCTCCCTCCCCGTCGCCCTGCACGCCCCGACGCTGATCTTCCACGGCCCCGACGACACCCTGGCTCCGTGGGCGGATTCGGAGGCGCTGGCCCGGCTCCGCCCCGACCTGGTCGCCCTGCACGCCGTACCGCAGGCTCCGCATGCGGCGATGTGGAACGCCGGCCCGGGGCGGTACGAAGAGACGCTCCGGCGCTTCCTCACCCCTCTGATGTGAGGCGTTGTGACCGATAGGCCCGGTTGATGAGCCGTCTCCGGAGGTCCCCGAAAACCGTTGGGTCGGCTTCCGTTTGGGCTTTCGGGCCGTCAGAGGCAAGACTGCTCCCGTGACGTCCCGTAACCCGCGCGACTCCAGGCTGCGACTTGTCCGCCCGCGACCTCTTGCCACCGCCCGCAAGGCCGTGACCACCCGGCGCACCAGGCCGGCCCCCCGCCCTCCCGAGGGCACCCCGCCTCCGGCGGAACTGGCCCGTCAGGCCAGGGCCGTGCTCGCCGACGCCGTACGCATCGCCCACTGGGCAGCCGACGTCGCGAGCCCCGGTACGGCACCGCCGACCCCTCAGGCCCTCGAACGGGCCGCGGCGGCACTCGGCCTGACCCCGGCCCAGGTGCGGGCCGGCTGGGACCGCGCCAGGCTCGCGGGACTCGTCGAACTGCACGGCGACACCGTGCGACCCGGCTGGCGGCTGCGTGCCTGGGAGCGCGACGACTCCGCCGTGCTCCGCGGCTGGGTGGCGCTCTTCGACGCCTGGTCACTCGTCCACGCCGCGCCCCGGGACATCGAGGCGACCACCGTCGCCGAAGCGGTCGAGGCGGTACCCCAGGTGCTCTCCCTCCTCCAGCTCTCGGCGGGCCCGGTCACCGTGCCCGCTCTCCTCGATCTCCTCGGCCAGCGCGTCGCGGAACTCCACGAGGAGCGCTGCGAGGTGGCCTACGGCCCGCAGTTGCCCGCCGCAACCGCCACCGGCCGGCCCGCGCAGGACTCCGCCGACCTGAACGCGCTGCTGCTGGACTGGGCGCTGGAAGGGCTGGCCGCCGTCGGCGCCCTCACCCTCGGCTCCGGCCACGCCACCCTCACCCCGCTCGGCAACTGGGCGGTGTGGGTCAAGCTGGAACAGATCTGCGTCGCCGCCCAGAGCCCGGCCGGCAACATCGAACAGTCCGCGGCCGACATGCTGCTCGGCTGCGCCCGGCTCACCCCGGGCCCGGCCCGCGCCGAATACCGTGCCTGGCTCGCCGCACGCCCCGTCGGCAGCGCCGTCGCGGAACTGCTCGCCGTGGCCCGCGGTGAGGACGCGCTCCTGCGCGGCCTCGCCTTCGAAGCCCTCCGCGTCGTCGGCGCCCCCGCCGAACCCGTGGTGCGTTCCGTCGTCACCGACGTGTCGCTGCGGCCCTACGCGCTGCTCTGGCTCGCCGAATACGAGGGCACCGACCCGGACGACGCCCAGGAGGTCCTCAGCCGCGAGGAAGCCACCTGGCTCTGGGTGGACACGGCGGCGGCGGTCGCCGACCACGGCGAGACCGGGCTGCTGGTCCGCCACCTCGACTCCGCCGTACAGGGAACGGTCCCGGCCCTGCTCGACGAGGTCCGCGCCGTCGGCCACCCGCGCACGGTCCAGGTGCTGGTCGCGCTGGCCGCCGCACACCCGGACCCCGCCCTGGCCAAGGCCGTACGCCGCGCCGCCTTCCAGGTCCACACCGGCGGCGCGTAGGGAAGCACGGTACGTACGCCCCCGGGGCCGGTCAGTCCGAGGACCCCGGGGCGTACGTACCGAAGCTCCACACATTGCCCTCCGCGTCCCGCGCGATGTAGTCCCGCGAGCCGTAGTCCTGGTCCGTGGGCGGCATCAGGATCTCCACCCCGTGCTCCACCGCCCGCGCGTGGTGTTCGTCGACCTCGTCCACGACGACGTACACACCGGTCGGTCCCGTCCCCTCCATCGCCTTGGCGAAGACGCCCGCACCTCCCTTGGAACCGAGCATCACCCTGCCGTTGCCGCAGGACAGCTCGGCGTGGAGCACGTGGCCGTTCTCCCCCTCGTACACCGCTTCCTCGGTGAAGCCGAGAGCCTGCGTCAGGGTCCTGATCGCGGCCTTCGCGTCCGCGTACAGAACCGTCGGATAGATCGTCGGTACGCTCTTCGCTGCGCCTGTCATGACGCTCACCCATTTCTGCGTGCCACTGCTCCGATGTGATCTGTGTCTCAGTGTTCCACCGGGCGCTGACAAAGCCCCGCGCACCGCCGCCCGACACGGCCCCGGGCTCAGCCGAAGGTGGCGCAGCGGTCCGTGAACCGCATTGGCGCACCGCCCTCGGCTCCGGCGGCGCCGAGCCGCCCTGCGCCGAGTATCGGATGGTTCGTCCCCCGCAGCACGCGAAAAAGAAGTTGCACACCGCCAGTAGAATGGCCCTATGGCAATTCTCCTTGTGCATTAGACGGCGTCGAGTCGTGAATCCGTAGTCCTCCCTCCGCCGTCCATACGCCCCTGGAGTTTTCCCCGTGATCACCGCTTCCGGCATCGAGCTGCGCGCCGGCGCCCGCATCCTCATCGAGTCCGCCTCCTTCCGCATCGCCAAGGGCGACCGCATCGGCCTCGTGGGCCGCAACGGAGCGGGCAAGACCACCCTCACCAAGTGCCTCGCGGGTGAGGGCACCCCCGCAGGCGGCACCATCAGCCGCTCCGGCGAAGTCGGCTACCTCCCGCAGGACCCGCGCACCGGCGACCTGGAGGTCCTGGCCCGCGACCGCATCCTCTCGGCCCGCGGCCTCGACGCCATCCTGCGCAAGATGCGGGAGAACGAGGAGCGCATGGCCAACGGCCAGGGCGCCACCCGTGATAAGGCGATGAAGAAGTACGAGCGCCTGGAGACGGAGTTCCTCACCAAGGGCGGGTACGCCGCCGAGGCGGAGGCCGCCACCATCGCCGCCGCGCTCAGCCTGCCCGACCGGGTGCTCGGCCAGCCCCTGCACACCCTCTCCGGTGGTCAGCGCCGCCGCGTCGAGCTGGCCCGCATCCTCTTCTCGGACGCCGACACCCTGCTCCTCGACGAGCCCACCAACCACCTGGACGCGGACTCGATCGTCTGGCTGCGCGACTACCTCAAGACGTACCGCGGCGGCTTCATCGTGATCTCCCACGACGTCGAACTCGTCGAGACCGTCGTCAACAAGGTCTTCTACCTCGACGCCAACCGCGCCCAGATCGACGTCTACAACATGGGCTGGAAGCTGTACCAGCAGCAGCGCGAGGCCGACGAGAAGCGCCGCAAGCGCGAGCGTCAGAACGCCGAGAAGAAGGCCGCGACCCTCAACGCGCAGGCCGACAAGATGCGCGCCAAGGCCACCAAGACCGTCGCGGCCCAGAACATGGCCAAGCGCGCCGACCGCCTGCTCTCGGGCCTGGAGGCCGTGCGGGTCTCCGACAAGGTCGCCAAGCTGCGCTTCCCCGACCCCTCGCCGTGCGGCAAGACCCCGCTGATGGCGGAGGGCCTGTCCAAGTCGTACGGCTCGCTCGAGATCTTCACCGATGTGGATCTCGCCATCGACAAGGGCTCCCGGGTCGTCATCCTGGGCCTCAACGGTGCGGGCAAGACCACGCTGCTCCGTCTCCTCGGCGGCGCCGAGAAGCCCGACACCGGCGAGATCATCGAGGGCCACGGCCTCAAGCTCGGCTACTACGCCCAGGAGCACGAGACCCTCGACCCCGACCGCACCGTCCTGGAGAACATGCGCTCCGCGGCGCCCGACCTCGACCTCGTCGCGGTCCGCAAGACGCTCGGCTCGTTCCTGTTCTCCGGAGACGACGTCGACAAGCCCGCCGGAGTGCTCTCCGGTGGGGAGAAGACCCGACTCGCCCTGGCGACGCTGGTCGTCTCGTCCGCCAACGTCCTGCTCCTCGACGAGCCCACGAACAACCTCGACCCGGCCAGCCGCGAGGAGATCCTGGGCGCGCTGCGCACGTACAAGGGCGCCGTCGTCCTCGTCACCCACGACGAGGGCGCGGTCGAGGCGCTCCAGCCGGAGCGGATCATCCTGCTGCCGGACGGCGTCGAGGACCTGTGGGGTGCGGACTACCGCGACCTGGTGGCCCTGGCCTGACCCCCTGCGGGGAAGGGCGACGCAGGCTGATCCACTCGCTGATCCACGCCGTATGGATCATTCGGCCTACGTGTGATCCATCATCTGAGTGAGTGGCTCTCGTACCTCGGCGTGGCGCCCGGCAGATACCTGCCGGGCGCACCCATATGGGGCCGCCGAGCCCTCACGGCCCTGACCTGGTGGTTCTTCCGGCCGCTTTCCCTATCTGTCCGCGCAGACCTGCGGAATATGGGATTCCGTCCGTGTTGACGTGCTCCCGGACGACGAAACCGCTCGCACAGACCTTGCCGAATGGGTGGCCAGGAAGCGCGGGAGGGGTGATCATGAGAGTCCAGAGCGCACTTCCTATGAGGAGGCACGGGTGGCCGAGACTCTGAAGAAGGGCAGCCGGGTTACCGGCGCCGCGCGTGACAAGCTCGCGGCAGACCTGAAGAAGAAGTACGACTCCGGTGCGAGCATCCGGGCGTTGGCCGAAGACACCGGCCGCTCCTACGGGTTCGTGCACCGGATGCTCAGTGAGTCCGGAGTGACGCTGCGGGGACGCGGCGGAGCGACACGAGGCAAGAAGGCCACTACGGCCTGACCGTCGACAGCGGTCGGGGCGGTTCGTGGAAATGCCCCGGGGCTCACCGGAAATCGTGGTGGCCACCCGGCCGACCGCAGGGTCGTCCGGGTGGTTACTGTTCAGTCACTTATTCAGTGAAGTGCTGACAGCACCCGATCCGGAGGCGTCCCATGACCTCGCTCGACTCTGTGCTCGACAAGGACGGCGTACGGCTCACCGTCGATGACGCGGTTGCCACAGTGACTCTCACCAATCCGGCCAAGCGCAACGCTCAGTCTCCCGCTCTGTGGCGGGCGTTGACGGAGGCCGGACGGGCATTGCCCGGCAGTGTGCGGGTCGTCGTGCTGCGCGGCGAAGGCAAGTCCTTCTCCGCGGGACTCGACCGGCAGGCGTTCAGCCCGGAAGGGTTCGACGGTGAGCCGTCCTTCCTCGACTTGGCGCGTGGCTCGGAGACCGAGCTCGACGCGACCATCGCCGAGTACCAGGAGGCGTTCACCTGGTGGCGCCGCAACGACATCGTGTCGATCGCGGCCGTCCAGGGCCACGCGATCGGTGCCGGCTTCCAGCTCGCCCTCGCCTGTGATCTGCGGATCGCCGCCGATGACGTGCAGTTCGCCATGCGCGAGACCAGTCTCGGTCTCGTCCCCGACCTCACGGGCACGCACCCCCTGGTGAACCTCGTGGGGTACGCCCGCGCGCTCGAGATCTGCGCCACCGGCCGCTTCGTCCACGCGGAGGAGGCCGAGCGCACCGGCCTCGCCAACCTCGTCGTCCCCGCCGACCAGCTCGACGGGGCCGCCCGCGACCTGGCCGCCGCCCTCCTGGCCGCCCCCCGCGACGCAGTCGTCGAGACCAAGGCCCTGCTGAGCGGCGCCGCCTCCCGTACGTACGAGGAGCAGCGCACCGCCGAGCGGGCCGCCCAGGGCCGCAGGCTGCGCGACCTGGCGGGCGTCACCGACTGAGCGGGCGCCTCCGGTCAGCCCGGTGCGACCACGGCGGTGATGAGTACACCGACCGGCGGATGGCCCTCCACCGCCGCCGTCACCGCCGTGCGTACCGCCAGAGCGACATCGAGCGCCCGGTGGTCCCCGGCCGTCGCCACCTCGACCCGGAGATGATCCTCGCCGGTGTGCACGGCACTTCCCAGGACCCGGGTCAGCGCGACGACGCCTGGCACCGCGGCCGCCGCCGTCCCCGCCACCCCGTCCGCCTCCGCCGCACGCACCTCGTCGGCCTGGGGCGCGACCGGCTCGGGCGCCGTGTCCAGCAGCTCCGTCACCCGTAGGTCGGCCTCCGTGACCACCATGCCGAGCCGCTGGTGTGCCGTGTCCAGCAGCAGCGAGCGCAGTGCCTCGGCCGTGGCGGGCAGTGGCTGGTCCGTCGTGGCCGAGAACTCCGCCTCGATCCGCAGCGGCCCGGCCGGATAGGCGCTGGGAGGAGCGGGCACCACGACCCCGTCCATCGCCGGAGCGGGGGCCGCGTCGGGGTCCACCGGCCCGATCCTGAGCTTCCCCAGGACCGCGCCCGATCCGGCGGCGGCGTCCCGCAGCACCGAGGCCGCCGCATGTTCCGCGATCCAGGTTCCGTCCCCGGGACCGCCCAGAGGGAGCAACCGGCCCAGGCCGAGTCGCTGCCGTACCGCAGCCGTCCATCCGTCGGCCCGCTGGGGGCTGTGCGCCGTTGTCATGGGGCCAGCCTGCCGCATCCACGGCGCGGAATGGGGCAAGCACGCTTAATGTGGGCAGCGAAGTCCAACCCTGTCCCGAAGGGAAGAGCGGCGATGACCGAAAGCCAGCAGCGCACCCCTGACAAGGAAACCGGTGGAGACGCCAGGACGCTGACCAGGCGTGGCGGGGGAGCCCCCGCGACCCGGGGCCGTACCACCATCGCCGACGGTGTCGTCGAGAAGATCGCCGGAATGGCCGCACGCGATGTGGCCGGAGTCCACGCGATGGGCAGCGGCCTGTCCCGGACCTTCGGTGCGGTCCGCGACCGCGTCCCCGGCGGCGGCAAGTCCGTCACCCGGGGAGTCAAGGCCGAAGTCGGCGAATCGCAGACCGCACTCGATCTGGAGATCGTCGTCGAGTACGGCGTGTCGATCGGCGACGTCGCCCGCGATGTACGGGAGAACGTCGTCGCGGCGGTCGAGCGCATGACCGGTCTCGAAGTCGTCGAGGTCAACATCGCGGTCAGCGACGTCAAGCTGCCCGATGAGGAGGACGACGAGTCCGAGCCCGAGCCACGTCTTCAGTAGCCCTGCGCCGAAAGGCAGTTGAGGAGCGCACGATGAGCATGGCTGTGGTCGGCCTGTTGGCCGGCATGGCACTGGGATTCGCCGGATACTTCGGCGGATTCGGGGCCTTTCTGCTGGTGGCCGCGCTGGGCGCGGTCGGCTTCATCGCCGGCCGCTTCCTGGACGGCGACCTGGAACCCGGCGACTTCTTCCGGAGTCGCGAGCGCGGCGACCGGCGACGGTGACGGCGGTGAGCGACCGGGTCGCCGCCCCTGAGCGCGGGGAGACCCGGATCGCCGACCGGGTCGTCGCGAAGATCGCCGCCCAGGCGGCCAAAGAGGCGATCAGCGAGCCGCCCGAGGAGGGCGCCGCCCCGCGCGCCACGGTCACGGTCCACCGGGACGCGGCCCGCGTGCGGGTCAGTCTGGAGCTCGGATACCCGTCCGACATCGGCCGCCAGTGCGGGGCCGTGCGTCGCCAAGTCTCCGAACGGGTAAGAGCGTTGGCGGGAATGGAGGTGCCCGAGGTGGCCGTGCAGGTCGAGCGGCTCCACGCCACAGGACCGGGCGCCGCGGCGCAGGGGAGGATCCGATGAGCGAGCCCCGGCACGGCGAGAGCTCCGGGAGAACCGGCAGCACCGAGAGCGGCACACAGCGGCTGCCCACCGTCGACCCCCTGGCCAAGGGTGACGTCAAGGAACTGGACCAGTCGAGCTCGGCCGCCGAGCACGACCCCGTCCCCACGCTGGAACACGGCGGCAAGGCGGGCAGGTTCTGGTCCGCGCGCCGTATCCCCGCGACGCTCGTCGCCCTGGTGGTCCTCGGCGGCGCGGGACTCCTGCTCTACGACATCGCGGCGGTACGCGCCGACCACCCCGCGATGGGCTGGCGGCGCTCGCTCGCGGACGAACTGGCCCAACGGCCCCTGGACGACGTCTGGGTGCTGACCGGCGCCGCCGTCGCGGCGGCGCTCGGGCTGTGGCTGATCGTCCTCGCCGCCACCCCGGGACTCCGTGATCTGCTCCCGATGCGCCGCGACCACGCCGGCGTCAGGGCGGCGCTCGACCGCACCGCCGCCGCCACGGTGCTGCGCGACCGGGCCGTGGAGGTGGCCGGAGTGCAGTCCGTGCGGGTCAGCATGGGACGGCGCAAGGTGGCGGTGCGGGCCGTGTCGCACTTCCGTGAACTGGATGACGTACGGGCCGACCTGGACTCCGTACTCGGAACGGGCATCAAGGAGCTGGGCCTGGCCAAGCCGCCGAGCCTCTCCGTGCATGTCCGCCGGCCGGCGAAGAAGGGGTGAGCGGCGTGCGCAGGACCGTCAACCGGGTACTGCTCGGCCTGTCCGGGCTCGTGCTGACCGTCGGATGCGGCGCCGTCCTCGCCGCGGGGCTCGGTGCGAACGTGCCCTCGTGGTGGCCCTGGGACGGCAAGAACGACGTGCTGCTCAGCGACGCCGACCGGGACCGCTGGCGCGACAGCGGCTGGTGGTGGCCGACGGTGATCGCGGTCCTCGCGGTCGTGGTCGTCCTCGCCCTGTGGTGGCTGCTGTCCCAGCTGCGCCGCGCCCGCCTCGCCGAGGTGCTGGTCGACAGCGGGGACGGCGAGGGGGCACTGCTGCGGGGCCGCGCCCTGGAGGGCGTGCTCTCCGACGAGGCCGGCGCCCTGGACGGCGTCTCGCGCGCCCAAGCCGTGCTGACGGGCCGGCGCTCCGCACCGCAGGCCAGGGTCCGGCTGCTGATGGAGCCTCACGCGGCTCCGGACCAGGTGCTGCGCGGCCTCTCCGAGGAGGCGCTGGCCCATGCGAGGGACTCCGCCGGGCTGGACGAGCTGCCGGCCGAAGTCCGCCTGACGGCAGTCAAGCACCGTGCGGAACGGGTGAGCTGACGCCGGGGCGGGCCCGGCACGGAGCGGTCAGAAACCGTGCCGGGAGCCGCCGTCGACGGGGACCATGATGCCCGTCAGATAGGACGCGGCGGGGGAGAGCAGGAAGGCCGCGGTCTTCCCGAACTCCTCCGGCGTGCCGTAGCGGCGCAGCGGGATCCGGGCCTCGTTGGCGGTACGGGACGCCTCCGCGTCGCCGGACAGCGCGTCGAGTTCACGCACCCGGTCGGTGTCGATCCGGGCCGGCAGGACCCCCACGACGCGGATGCCGCGCGGGCCCAGCTCGTCGGCCAGGGACTTGGCGAACCCGGCGAGGCCGGGGCGCAGACCGTTGGAGATGGTCAGACCGGCGATCGGCTCGTGGACCGAGCCGGAGAGCACGAAGCCGATGACCCCGCCCTCGCCGAGCGCTGCGGCCGTCGTGCGGGCCAGGCGCACGGCTCCGAGGAAGACCGATTCGAACGCCGTCCGCCACTGCTCGTCGCTGTTGTCCGCGACGAAGCCCGGGGCGGGACCACCCACGCTGATGAGAATGCCGTCCAGCCGGCCGAACCGTTCCTTCGCGGTGTCCACCAGGAGCTGGGCGGCTGCCGGGTCGGCGTTGTCGGCGGCCAGCCCCACGGCGTCGGGCCCCAGTTCGGCGGCTGCCGCCGTGACGCTCTTCTCGTCCCGCCCGGTGATGACCACCTTGGCGCCGTCGGCGGCCAG
Organism: Streptomyces sp. NPDC058620; assembly: GCF_042717135.1. Taxonomy (NCBI): domain Bacteria; kingdom Bacillati; phylum Actinomycetota; class Actinomycetes; order Kitasatosporales; family Streptomycetaceae; genus Streptomyces; species Streptomyces sp. NPDC058620. The sequence continues at coordinate 24,948 of NZ_JBHXQO010000007.1, read as the reverse complement.
GGCGCGCGCGGTGGCGTTGCCCAGCCCGCGGGTCGCGCCGGTGACGATGTACACACGGTCCTTCAGTCCAAGATCCATGGCCCTATCCTGCCGGGTCCTGCGCGGCGAGTGCGACCGCGGTGTTCACCAGCCCGATATGGCTGAACGCCTGCGGGAAATTGCCGAGCTGACGCCCGGCCACCGTGTCGTACTCCTCCGCGAGCAGCCCCATGTCGTTGCGCAGGGCGAGCAGCCGCTCGAAGAGCTCCTCGGCCTCGGCCGCCCGGCCGGTCCGCAGCAGTGCGTCGGCCAGCCAGAACGAGCAGACCAGAAAGGCGCCTTCACCGCCCGGCAGCCCGTCGACGGACCCGCCGTCGGTGCTGTAGCGGCGCACCAGGCCGTCGCTGCCCAGCTCGTCCCGTACCGCGTCCACCGTTCCGATGACCCGGGGATCGTCGGGCGGCAGGAACCCGGTCCGCACGATCAGCAGCGTCGCGGCGTCCAGCGCCCTGGAGCCGTACGACTGTGTGAACGTGTTGCGTACGGGGTCGTAGCCCTTCTCGCAGACCTCCGCGTGCACGGCGTCCCGCATCGCCCGCCACCGGTCGGCGTCACCCGGCAGGCCGGGGGTCTCCTCCAGGGAGCGCACCGTACGGTCGGCGGCGACCCACGCCATCACCTTGGAGTGCACGAAGTGGCGGCGCTCCCCGCGGATCTCCCAGAGGCCCTCGTCCGGTTCGCGCCAGGTGGACTCCAGGAAGCCGAGCAGACTGAGCTGGAGCTTCCAGGCGTGCGACTTGTCCTCGAGGCCGGCGTCACGGGCCAGCCTGAGCGAGTCGATGACCTCTCCGTACACATCGAGCTGCCGCTGCCGTACCGCCTCGTTGCCCGTGCGGACCGGCCGTGACTGCTCGAAACCGCGGAGCCAGGACAGCTCGGTCTCGGGGAGTCTGCGCTCACCGGCCAGGCCGTACATGATCTGGAGGTCCGCCGGGTCCCCGGCGACGGCCCGCAGCAGCCAGTCCCGCCAGGCGGCGGCCTCGTCCAGATATCCGGCCGAGAGCAGGGCGCCGAGCGTCAGGGTGGAATCCCGCAGCCAGCAGTAGCGGTAGTCCCAGTTCCGTACGCCTCCGATCTCCTCGGGCAGCGAGGTGGTGGGGGCCGCCACGATGCCTCCCGTCGGGCCGTAGGTGAGCGCCTTCAGCGTGATGAGGGAGCGCAGGACGGCCTGGCGGTACTTGCCCTGGTAGGTGCACTGCTCCGACCACTTCGCCCAGTCGGACAGCGTGTGCCTGAGCGCCTTGTACGGATCGATCAGCTTGGGACGCGGTGCGTGCGAGGCGTGCCAGGTGAGGACGAACGCCACCTGCTCGCCCTCGGCGACCGTGAACGAGGAGCAGGTGGAGAACTGCTGGCCCCAGGTCTTGACCGGCGGGTCACTGCGCAGCCATACGGAGTCGGGTCCGGCGACCGCCACCCGGTGGCCGTGCGAACGGCGCATCCAGGGCACGACGGAGCCGAAGTCGAAGCGCAGCCGCAGTACGGAACTCATGTCCACACTGCCGCTGATCCCCTCGACGATCCGCATGAGGTCCGGGGCCTTGTCGCGCTGGGGCATGAAGTCGGTCACCTTGACGGTGCCGGTCCGGGTCTCCCAGAACGTCTCCAGGACGAGGGAGTCACCCGCGTAGCCGCGCCGCGTGCAGGTGTCCGAACTGTTCGTGCCCTTGGGGGCGATGCGCCAGTGGCCGTTGTCCTCGTCGCCGAGCAGCGCGGCGAAGCAGGCGCCGGAGTCGAAGCGGGGCAGGCAGAGCCAGTCGACAGAACCGTTCCTGCCTACCAGGGCGGCCGTCTGGAGATCGCCGATGAGGGCGTAGTCCTCGATGTGTGGGGTCACGCTCTGGCGTGTTCCCGAACCTGCGCCTTGTTAAGCGGACCGGGGCGGCCTGCGCGCTTCCCCGACCGTCGTTTCCGGCGTCTGGGAGGGAGGTGTGCGGGGTGTCAGACGGTCGCGTCGGCGGACGCGGGCCGCCCGGGCTCCTCCGCGCTCTCGTCACGTGCCGCGGCCTCCTGGCGGTCGTGCTTCTCACGGCGTACGAGAATCACCCAGCCGACCGGCACTCCGGCGGCGAACAGCCACCACTGCACGGCGTAGGCCATGTGCGGGCCGATGGAGCCGTCGTCGGGCGAGGCGATCTGTTCGGGGGAGCCGCCGGAGGGCTCGGGCCCGGTCTGTTCGAGGTAGCCGCCGAGGACGGGCCGGGACAGCAGTTCGGACTGCTGGTCGCTGTTGATCAGCATGACCTGGCGGTCCGGCAGGCCCGACAGGTCCTTGATGCCGCTGCTGCCCGTCGTCTCGTCGGCCTTGAGCCGTCCGGTGACGGTCACCTCGCCGCTGGGCGGGGCCGGAACCTTGGGGAACGCCCGCTGGTCGCCGTCGGTCGGCACCCAGCCACGGTTCACCAGGACGGTGCCACCGTCCGTGAGGTCGAGCGGGGTCAGGACGTGCGCCCCGAGCCGGTCGTCGTCGGAGGTCCGCCGCCGTACGACCACTTCGTGCGCGGTGTCGAACGTCCCGGTGGCCGTGACCGCGCGCCAGTAGTCGCCTCGCGGGACGGTGTGCCCGGGGGAGGTCAGCTCGGATACCGGGACCGGCTTCGCCTTGAGGTTCTGGGAGATCAGCGAGTTCTGGGCGACCCGGTGCTGATGCCGGTGCAGCTGCCAGAAACCCAGCTCGACCATCGTCGGAATCAGTACGAGCGCGAGCAGGGTGAGGATCACCCACTGCCGGGTCAACAGGAAGCGGTACACCCCATGACGGTACAACCGGGGTCATGGGGTGCGGTACGGAGGGGTGGGAGTGGGGGCCGGACCGGCCCGTCACACTTTGTCCACGATGCCCGCCTCTCCCTCGGCCCGGGCGCAGTGGGCCCCGCAGTACCAGTGCCCCTCGGCCTCGACGCCCTGCCCGACGACCTGGACCCGGCAGTGCTCACAGATGGGTGCCATGCGGTGAATGGCGCAGGCAAAGCAGTCGAAGACGTGCACCGCGCCCTGCGCGTGCACTTCGAAGGACATGCCGTAGTCGTTTCCGCAAACCTCGCAACGTGCCATGCGCCACAGGGTGGGACGCGGGGCGGCGGCGGGCGAGCGGATGGCGGGCGAGTCGCGCCCGGTTCACTCCGATGACGGCGCCGGCGCCACGTCCCGCAACAGATGGGTGAACGCGCTCTCCTCCAGGATCGGCGTGCCGAACGACTTCGCCTTCACCGTCTTCGACGTCGCGGCGTCCGGGTCGTTGGTGACGAGCAGGCTGGTCAGTCTGGAGACGCTGCTCGCCACATGCAGTCCGGCCTCCACGGCACGGTCCTCCAGCAGTTCACGGTCGATGGAGGTGTCCCCGGAGAACGCCACCCGCATGCCCTGCATGAGAGGTTTGTCCGTCTCGTACCGTCCCGGATTCGGGTACGGGCACGCCGGGAGCTTGCGCGAGGCCCGCCAGCTGTTCTGACCGTGCGACGCCTGATAACCGATCCGGGGGGTGACCGGGGAGTCCGACCACTCGGTCAGCGGCCGGCACTCCAGCAGCGGCAGCCGCACTCCGCCGAGCGCCGCCGCGTGCAGACTCGGCCGGAACGCCTCGGCGAGCACCCGGGCGTCGTCGAGAGCGTGGTGCGCGCGCTGCTGCACCACGCCGAAGTGCGCGGCAAGCGACTCCAGCTTGTGGTTGGGCAGCGGCAGCCGCAGCTCCTTGGAGAGGGCGATGGTGCACAGCCGTTGTTCCACCGGGGCGACGACCGCAGCGCGGGCGTACTCCCGGGCGATCATCGACCAGTCGAATGCCGCGTTGTGCGCGACGAGCACCCGGTCCGCGAGCCGCTCGGACAACTGCGCGGCCACCTCGGGGAAGAGCGGGGCGCCTTCCAGCACCTCGCTGGTCAGTCCGTGGATCCAGACGGGGCCGGGGTCCCGCTCGGGATTGACCAGCGTGTACCAGTGGTCCTCGACATTGCCCTGGGCGTCGAGCCGGTAGACGGCAGCCGACACTATCCGGTCGTCGCGGGCGAGTCCGGTGGTCTCCACGTCGACGACCGCGTACCCCTGTGGGTAGGCGGTCGGCCACGGCGCTGCGGTCTGACGGTCGTCGAGCATGGTCACAGAGAATACGGGCCGCGACTGACAGTCCCCTATTCGGCCGTCTCCGTGAACGGGCGGAAACCGGACGGCGGCCGCGCCCCGCAGATACCCCGCCCGGCGCCGCACGGGCAAGTTCCCTACGGCGGGGGCCGGTTCGACGGGCCGGGCCCCGACGGGTCCTCGCCGGCGGGCGGTCGTGGTGAGACCATCCCCGGGTGACGGACGCACAGGTGCATGACTTGGCCCACGGCTAGGGGCGGCGCTGGCGACCGAGCGCCGGGAGCTCTCGGAAACACCCGAGGCCGAACTCGCCGAACTCGCCGAACTCACCGGCCTGCTGAAGGACGAGGGGCTGAGTGCGGGGGTGGCCAGGGAGGCCGCCCTCCAGCTCACCGGACGCGATGCCTGCGCGCCCACGCCGGGGTCGAGCTGGGGATCGGCCCCGACGAGCTGACGAATCCCTGGTACGCGGCGGGCGCGAGCTTCCTGGCGTTCACGGCGGGGGCGCTGCTGCCGCTGCTCGCGATCCTCCTGCCGCCCGCCCGCCTCGCTGCGGCTGCCGGTCACCGTGCTCCCGGTCATGGCCGTACTCGCGCTGACGGGGTGGGGGAGCGCCCGGCTGGGAGCGGCGGCGCCGGGGCCCGCCGTCCCGCGCAACATGGGCGGGGGAGCGGTGGCGATGGCGGTCGCGTACGCGGCGGGGGCGGCGCTCGGAGCGGCGGGCGTGTAAGTGGCCGCCCGGCTCTCCCGGCCGTTCTTGGCGGAAGTCACCAAAGACTGCTGACACGACGTCTCGCATACTTGTGGGTAACAACGTCTAGCGGGCGGCCGACCAGCGCCTCTACGGTGCTCGCATGGAGCCGAACCTGCCCGATGTCGTGCTGTGGTCAATACCGGCCTTCGTCCTGCTCACCGTGGTCGAAATGGTCAGTTACCGGTTCCATCCGGACGAGGACGCCGCCGGATACGACACCAAGGACGCCGCCACCAGCGTCACCATGGGGCTCGGCAGCCTGGTCTTCGACCTGCTGTGGAAGATCCCCATCGTCGCGATCTACACCGCGGTCTACGAACTGACCCCGCTGCGCGTCCCCGTCCTGTGGTGGACGGTCCTGCTGATGCTGCTCGCCCAGGACTTCTTCTACTACTGGTCCCACCGCGGGCACCACGTCATCCGGATCCTCTGGGCCTGCCACGTGGTCCATCACTCCAGCCGGAAGTTCAACCTCACCACCGCGCTCCGCCAGCCCTGGACCTCGCTGACCGTCTGGCCGTTCTACGTCCCGCTCATCGCCCTCGGCGTCCACCCGGCGGCGCTCGCCTTCTGCTCCGCGGTCAACCTCGTCTACCAGTTCTGGGTGCACACCGAGCGCGTCGACAAGCTGCCCCGGCCCTTCGAGTACGTACTCAACACGCCCTCCCACCACCGGGTGCACCACGCCTCCCAGGGCGGTTACCTGGACCGCAACTTCGGCGGCATCCTGATCGTCTGGGACCGGCTGTTCCGCTCGTTCACCCCCGAGACCGAGCGGCCCGTCTTCGGGCTGACCAAGAACATCGCGACGAACAACCCGCTGCGCGTGGCCACCCATGAGTACGCGGCGATCGCCCGCGACGTCCGGGCGGCGCGCACCTGGCGCGAGCGTGCCGGACGGGTATTCCGGGGACCGGGCTGGCAGCCCGCGAACCCCGGCGCCGTCACCGCCGCCGCTACCCCCGCCACCACCGGCGCCGTAACCGCCGCCCCCGTAGCCGCTACCCCGGAAGGCACCCGATGAGCACTCCCGTTCCGCGCCGGGACCGGCTCGTCCGTCCCCTGTTCCTCGCCTTCCTCCTCGCCGCCGCCGTCGACCTCGTCGGCGTGCTGGCCGACATCCCCCTCGCGCACCTCGTCGCCAAGCCCCTGCTGATGCCGCTGCTCGCCGCGTACGCCGCCGCCCGCCGCGGCCCCCGGCTGCTCCTTGCCGCGCTGCTCTTCGGCTGGGGCGGCGACACCCTGCTGATGCCCGGCCACGACATCGCCTTCCTCCTCGGCATGGGCTCGTTCGCCGCGGGCCACGTGTGTTACCTGCGGCTGTTCGGCCGCGCACGGGGCTCCGTGACCGCCGGCATCGGGTACGCGGCCGTCCTCACCGGCTTCCTCGTGCTGATCTGGTCCGATCTTCCCGCCGACATGCGGATCCCGATGGCCGGCTACAGCCTGCTGCTCACCGCCATGGCCTGGCGGGCGGGCACCCTCGGCCGGTACGCGGCACTCGGCGGGGCGCTCTTCCTGCTCTCCGACGCCCTGATCGCCACCGGCATCGCGGACTGGCCCCAGCTGCCCGCCCCCGACTTCTGGATCATGCTGACCTACATCGCCGCGCAGTACCTCCTGACCACAGGCGTTCTCGCCCGCCCCGCGCAGGTGGCGGGAAGCGGTCCGGACGACGGCCGCGGGGCGTACCGTGAACGGATTATCAACATCTGAGACAGGCAAGGACTCTCCCCATGCGCGCCACCGTCATCCACGCTCCCCACGACATCCGTGTGCAGGAGGTGCCCGACCCCACGATCCAGCAGCCCACCGACGTGGTCCTGCGGGTCCTGCGGGCCTGTATCTGCGGCAGCGACCTGTGGGCGTACCGGGGTGAGTCCGCCCGGCAGCCCGGTCAGCGCATCGGGCACGAGTTCCTCGGCATCGTCGAAGAGGCGGGCCACGAGGTCAACGGCTTCGCGGCCGGTGACCTCGTGGTCGCCCCGTTCGTCTGGTCCGACGGCACCTGCACCTACTGCGAGGAGGGCCTCACCACCTCCTGCCCGCAGGGCGGCTTCTGGGGATCGGCCGGCTCCGACGGCGGCCAGGGCGAGGCGGTCAGGGTGCCGTTCGCCGACGGGACCCTCGTCAAGCTCCCGGCCGCCGCCGCGGCCGACGACCGGCTGCTCACCTCGCTCCTGGCCCTCTCCGACGTGCTGGGCACCGGCCACCACGCCGCGGTCGGCGCGGGCGTGAAGCCCGGGAGCACGGTCGCCGTCGTCGGCGACGGAGCGGTGGGCCTGTGCGGCGTCATGGCCGCCAAGCGCCTCGGCGCCGAGCGGATCATCGCGCTCGGCCGCCACAGTGCCCGTACGGACATCGCCCGCGCCTTCGGTGCCACGGACGTCGTCGCCGAGCGCGGTGAAGCGGCCCTCGCCGCCGTACGGGAACTGACCCGGGGCGAAGGCGCCCGCTGCGTGATCGAGGCCGTCGGCACCGAACAGTCGATGCGTACGGCGATCGACATCGTCCGCGACGGCGGTGCCATCGGCTACGTCGGTGTCCCGCACGGCAGCGGCACGGGCCTGGACCTCGACGTCATGTTCGACCGGAACATCACGCTGCGCGGTGGCGTCGCCCCCGTGCGCACGTACATTCCGGAACTGCTCCCGGACGTACTGGACGGCACGATCGACCCGTCGCCGGTCTTCGACCTGACCGTGGGCCTCGACGGGGTGCCCGGAGGCTACAAGGCGATGGACGAGCGTACGGCCCTGAAGGTGCTCATCAAGCCGTAGGACCCCAGGGCAGCAGGAAGGGCCGGGGACCGCCGTCCCCGGCCCTTCCTCATGTCGTCCGGCCGGGATCAGCGGCGGACGGCGTCCAGCGCGTCCACGAGACCGGCTCCGTAGAAGCCGTTGTAGTTCGTCGAGCCTTCGCAGACCGCGTCGACCGTGCCGTCACCGTTGATGTCGTACGGCGCACCGCACGCGGTGGCGTCGGCCTGGTGAGTCAGCATCGACTTCACCTGGAACGCCGAAGCGTACGGGTGGGCCGACTTGATCAGGGCCACGACACCCGCGACGTGCGGGGACGCCATGGACGTACCGGCCTTGTAGCCGAACCCTCCGCCCGGCAGCGTGGACAGGATCCGTCCGTTGACAGCCGGCGCCGTGGGCGGCTGGTACACCGTCGAGTCGCCACCGGGGGCGGCCACGTCGATGACGCCGAGTCCGTAGTTCGAGTACGAGGACTTCAGACCCTTCGCACCCGTCGCGGCGACGGTCACGACACCCGGCAGCTGGGTCGGGATGTCGAGGCACTCCGCCGGGTTGATCGTGCGGGTCACCGGCGTGGTGTCGTTCGGGCTCGTCGTGTCCTCTATCGCGTCGACGGCCAGGTCGTGGTCCGAGTTACCGGCGGCCGCGACGTTGACGGTGCCCTTGCGCTCCGCGTAACGGGAGGCACGGCCGACCGCCTCGACCAGGGCACTCTGGTCCGGGTCGTTCTTGCAGTTGAACAGCCACGGGTCGGTGTAGTAACTGTTGTTGGTCACCTCGATGCCCTTTTCGGCAGCCCACATGAAGCCGCACACGACGGCCTCGCTGTAGAAGAAGCCGCTCGGGGTCGACACCTTGATACCGGAAACCTTGACGCCGGGCGCGACACCGGTCACACCGGCGCCGTTCTTCGCCGCCGCGATGGTTCCGGCGACATGCGTGCCGTGGTCGCTCTCGCCGGCCATCGGCCGCCACGAACCCTCGGTGGTGTCCGGCGCACCGGTCACACAGTTCGCCGAGGCCGCCCGGTCGAAGTTCGGCGCGAGGTCGGGGTGCGTGTCGTCGACACCCGTGTCGATGACGGCGACCGTGACCTTCTTGCTGCCCTGCGAGATCGCGTGGGCCTTGTCCGCCTTGATGGCGGGCAGGTCCCACTGCAGGGGCTCCAGCGGGTCCTGACCCGCCGTCGCGTCGGCCGCCGCGGCAGCCGCCTCGTCGGCGGAGAGCGCCTGGGCGGCAGCGCCCACGTCGTTCGTCGCCTGGGGCACGATCGGGTTGGTGCGCGTGGCACCGGCCGATGAGACGCCCCTGACCTGGCGGATGGTCTTGGCGAAGTCCGGGTTCTGCGAGTGGACGACGATGACGCCGATCTGGTCGTACGAGATCACGACCGTGCCGCCCGCGTCGGCTATGGCCTTCTTGACCTGCTTGACCGCACCTGAGCCGGTCTTGGTGTTGACGACGTAGGACAGCTTCGGCCCGTCGGTCGTGACCGCGGCGGTGGACGGTCCGTCCGTCGGAGCGGCCGAGGCCACCGCCGTCGGAAGGAAGCCCAGCGAAGCGGTGAGTGCAAGTCCGACGGGCAGCGCGAGTGCGCGTGTCCGTCTGGATGCCAGATGAGCCATGGGTTCTCCACATCATCCGTGCCAGTCGACCGGACACGGGTGTGACCGGTCGAGTACATGACGAGTGAAGTTATCCCTGATCATCCCGGCGCATCAATGACTAAGGGCAAGTTAGTTCGATGCGTGTCGTTACGGACATGCGGCCAAAGAGGTGAGTTGGAGACAGGGAGGGCAGCGGTGAACCGCTTCGCACCGCTCTCCGTGCCGTTGTCAGGGGAGTCGTACCACCGCCCCCGACATACAGAGGTCCCCCTTGAAGAACGACCTTCCCACCACCGCACCCGCGTCGCGAGGAGAATCCGTGGCTACCGATGCACCCCCGCCCCCGCCCCCGGTCACTACGGGGCCTGTCCAGCCCACCACCGGTACGGGGCCCGTCCAGCCCACCACCGAGGCATTCATCGAGGTGCAGGAGAGCGCGGAGTTCGGTGAGCTGCGCCGTTCGCACCGCGCCTTCGCCTTTCCCCTGACGATCGCCTTCGTGCTCTGGTATCTGCTGTACGTGCTGATGTCCAACTACGCCGGCGACTTCATGGGCACCAAGGTCGTGGGCAACATCAACGTGGCCCTCGTCTTCGGGCTCCTCCAGTTCGTCACCACGTTCCTCATCGCCTGGCTCTACTCGCGCCACGCCTCCACCCAGCTCGACCCGAAGGCCGCAGCGATCAAGTCCCGTATGGAGGCCGACGCATGAGCGCCGCCGCTCTCGCCCACCCCAGCGTCCAGCTCGCAGCCGAAGGCGCGAGCGAGCACCGGCCGCTGATCATCACCCTGTTCGCGGTGTTCGTCGTGGCGACCCTCTTCATCACCGTCTGGGCCGGCCGCCAGACCAAGAGCGCCTCGGACTTCTACGCGGGCGGACGCCAGTTCACCGCCTTCCAGAACGGCCTCGCGGTCTCCGGCGACTACATGTCCGCCGCGTCCTTCCTCGGCATCGCGGGCGCCATCGCGCTCTTCGGATACGACGGTTTCCTCTACTCCATCGGCTTCCTGGTCGCCTGGCTCGTCGCACTGCTGCTGGTCGCCGAGCCCCTGCGCAACTCCGGCCGCTACACCATGGGCGACGTCCTCGCGTACCGCATGCGCCAGCGCCCCGTCCGGACCGCAGCGGGCACCTCGACGATCGTCGTCTCGATCTTCTACCTGCTGGCCCAGATGGCAGGCGCCGGCGTCCTGGTGTCCCTGCTCCTCGGCATCACCAGCGACGGCGGCAAGATCGCGATCGTCGCCCTGGTCGGCCTGCTCATGATCGTGTACGTCACCATCGGCGGCATGAAGGGCACCACCTGGGTGCAGATGGTCAAGGCCGTCCTCCTCATCGCGGGCACCCTGCTCATCACCTTCCTGATCCTGCTGAAGTTCAACTTCAACATCTCCGACCTGCTCGGTACGGCGGCGAGCAACAGCGGCAAGGGCTCGGCCTTCCTGGAGCCCGGCCTGAAGTACGGCGCCACCGGCACCTCGAAGCTGGACTTCATCTCGCTCGGCATCGCCCTGGTCCTCGGCACCGCGGGCCTGCCGCACATCCTGATCCGCTTCTACACCGTGCCCACGGCCAAGGCCGCCCGTAAGTCCGTGAACTGGGCCATCGGCATCATCGGCGCCTTCTACCTGATGACGATCGTGCTCGGTTTCGGTGCCGCGGCCCTGCTCAAGTCCGACGACATCATCGCGTCGAACAAGGCGGGCAACACGGCGGCCCCGCTGGCAGCCCTGGAGATCGGCGGCGGCGCGGGCTCCACGGGCGGCGCCATCCTGCTCGCGGTGATCTCCGCGGTCGCCTTCGCCACGATCCTGGCCGTCGTCGCCGGACTGACCCTGGCCTCCTCGTCGTCCTTCGCGCACGACATCTACGCCAACGTCATCCGCAGGGGCCAGGCCACCGAGAAGGAGGAGGTCCGCGCCGCACGCTGGGCGACCGTCGCCATCGGTGTCGTCTCCATCGCGCTCGGCGCACTCGCCCGCGACATGAACGTCGCCGGCCTGGTCGCCCTCGCCTTCGCGGTCGCCGCCTCGGCCAACCTCCCGACGATCCTCTACAGCCTGTTCTGGAAGCGCTTCACCACCCAGGGCGCCCTGTGGTCGATCTACGGCGGTCTCGCCTCCTCCGTCCTGCTGGTGCTGTTCTCCCCGGTCGTCTCCTCCAAGCCGTCGTCGATGTTCCCCGGCGTCGACTTCGCGTGGTTCCCGCTGGAGAACCCGGGCCTCATCTCCATCCCGCTCGGATTCCTGCTCGGCTGGGCCGGCTCCCTCATCTCCAAGGAGGAGCCGGACAAGGGCAAGTACGCCGAGCTGGAGGTCAAGTCCCTCACCGGCACCGGAGCGCACTGAGAGCAAGAGTTCACGGAGCCGTTGCGCTCCCCTCCACCCCGTTGGCGGGGGCCCGGCGGTGGGT